>DASXDC010000225.1:0-2180 GCA_036490855.1 Chthoniobacterales bacterium | reverse complement strand
AAGATCCCGGAGATCGCGCAGGCGCTCGCCAGCCTGCCCTGCGAAGAATGCGTAATCGACGGCGAAGTTGTTGCGCTGGATGACGAAGGCCGCTCTTCCTTCCAACTCCTGCAGGGCCGCGAGATGGGGGGGCAGGACGCGCCCCTCGCCTATTACGTCTTCGATCTCCTGCAACTCGACGGGAAAAAACTGAGCGGACTTCCCCTAACGACGCGCAAAGAAATCCTCCGCCAGCTCTGCGACGGAATGAGCGAACCGGTTCGCTATTCCGGGGAGCTGGGAGACGATCCGGAGCGGCTCCTCTCCGCGGTCCGGCGCCACGGCCTTGAGGGAATCATCGGCAAGCGGGCCGATTCCCTCTACGAAGCGGGCCGGCGGAGCGGCGCCTGGATCAAGCTGAAGTGCATTAACGAGCAGGAATTTGTCATCGGCGGTTACACGCCGCCCGCCGGTGCGCGGAAACATTTTGGCGCCGTGCTCGTTGGCTATTACGAAAAGAAGAGGCTCCTCTTCGCCGGCAAAGTTGGAACTGGTTTCGACACGAAAATGCTCGCGGCTTTGCACGGAAAATTTCAGAAGGAGAAGCGCGGCGATTGTCCGTTTGCCGATCTCCCGTCGAAGTCGGCCGGAAAATGGTCGCAGGGAATCACTCCCGGGATGATGCGCCAGATCAGCTGGGTAAATCCGGTCTTCGTTTGCCAGGTGAAGTTTGCCGAGTGGACGCGCGAGGCCAAGCTGCGCGCGCCGGTTTTCCTCGGCCTGCGCGAAGACAAGGCGCCGGCAGAAGTCAGGCGCGAGACGCCAGCCTAACGAGCTGCGACGAGCCCATCCGCGACCGTCGCCGCCGCCTCAAAGGCGATCGCGCAGATTCTGCCGTCGCTATCGTAGGACGGATCGTAGCTGGCGATGGTGAGCGCTTCGACCGGGAGATGACGGACAATTTTCGCGAGCAGCTTCTGCAGGTTCTCATTCGAGAAACCGCCTCGCACCGCGTAGCCATTGGCCCGGCCTTCGCTCGGATCGAGCGAATCGAGATCGAGGTGAACGTAGAATTTTTCCATCGTCGGCCCGACCCGGTGCAGGATCGGCTCGATCTCGTTAGGCGCAGCTTCCGCGCTTAGCCTAACGACCCGGGAACGGGTGAGGGCGGCCCCTTCGCCCGGGTCGAGATCGCGCGCGCCGAGCAGGATGACTGCTTCTTCGGCGACAGGCGAGAAGCCGTCGATGCTCCGCGCCAATTCCACCCAGCAGCGTCCGGTCGCGGTCGCGAGCGTCATCCCGTCGAGAAATCCGCTCATCGTGGTTTGGGGCGTGTTGAAATCGCCGTGGGCATCAATCCAGACCGCGCCGGTCCGCGGGCCCAGGCCGGCGATGACGCCAACGGCCGCAAGGCAATTTCCCGAAAGGACGAGCGGGAAGCGGCCCACCGCCCGCGCCGCCCGGACCTGCTCCGCGACCGCGCGCATCAATTCGAAGCTCGTCTGGACTTCGGCTCGCCAATTTTTCGACGCCGGCTCGATGACTTCCGAATCGACGGTGTGACCGAGCGCGGCGAGATGAGTTTCCAGGCCGGCGGCCCGCAGGCGCTCCGGTCCGGCGCCCATCCTGACATTGCGCTGGCCGGAATCGTAAGGAACGAGCAAGAGCCGTATTTCCATGTTGCCCAGTCTCTTACTTGCACTCGACTCCTCGTCGGTCAACGCCGGGAAGGTGAAGATTTCGCGAAATCTTTTCGTTAGGCACGACCGTCACTGTCGACGCCATCGGATCGACAGTCGATCGCCTTTCGCCTAACGAGGAGGGGCGAGCAATCGCTGAAAGAGCGCGCGGAGGGCGAGCGGCGAGAAGGCGGCGAGGGAGGCGGCGAAAAGAATCCGGCGCACTTCCTTGCGCGACACTTTTACCTTTCCCGCGACCGGTCCGGCGGCCCGCAGGAGGGCGATCGTGCGGGCCCCGATCAGGGCGGGAAGGAGGGTTGCATAACGAACGCGCCAGTTCGTGAGCGCGACGCAATAGTCGATCCCGGTGGAGGTTTTTTCCTCCGCTTTTTCGAGCCAGCGGGCGAAGACGCTCTCGAGGCTGGAACGAGCCAATTCTTCCGCCGGAAGATAAACGCGTCCGATCGCGGCATCGGCGGTCCGATCGCGCAGGACATTGATCAACTGCAACCCTTCGCCATA
>DASXDC010000224.1:0-11000 GCA_036490855.1 Chthoniobacterales bacterium | reverse complement strand
ATCGCCAGTCGTCAAATCGTCGCTCGCTGCGGGCGTCGGGGCGGGATGATCCTGCGATCCAGCGGCGAGCAAATCTTCCTCCCCCGGCGAGGGTGGGGTCGGGGTGGCAGCAACGAGATCATCACCTTCGAGGAGTGACTCATCACCCGACGGTACCTTTTCGTTAGGCGAGGGCGTCGGGATTGCTTTTGGTTGGGCTCGCTCCGACAGCGGCGGCTTGATCCCCTTTTTATAATTCGACACTTCCTGCAGGAGATGCGGCATCCACTCCTTCTGAGCGGCGAGCAGGGCGGCGCGCGAAACTTCGAGTCCCGTCGGCTCGATTCTACCCTGCAATTCCGTCTGCAAATACGCCGGTCCCTTGACCACAAGATTGAAGAGCAACGTCTTCACGCCCCATGCGAGCTGAGCCGCGGCCGCTAGCTGCTCGGGTTTCGCTTTCGTTAGGTCGAGCAGATCGACGCCCTGCAACTTTTGCAGCGCGGCACGCGTCTCCGGTTGACGATCGAGCAACACTTCCATGAAAGGCGTCACCTTGCCGTCGGCGAATTTTGGCCACTCGCCGATGCCGATCCCGCGCTCCGCGAGCGTTTCACTATCGATCCCCGGTACGGTGAAAAAAGCCACGCCCTTCACCGTCATCCCCTCACCCCGGATCTGGCTCTCGTGGCAAGCCGCACAGGTCTGCGCGAAATTTCTCACGAGCATGAAACGGCCCGACGGTCCGGGCGTGTGGCAATCGCTACAGGAAATAGGCGCCTTTTCTTTTCTCTCCGCGAAATGCTGCTGGAGATGGCTGGCGTGATCAAAAAAAATCCGCGTCCGGGCCCGATAGGGATAGCTCCCAAAATCGGGATGCCCATTTTCAAAACTCGCGAACTGGATCGCATGACAGCTCTGGCACTGCGCGTTGGAGAGTTTCTTAAGGTCGAACTGTCGGCCGTGATGCTCCTGATGACAGGTCGCGCAAGCCAGGACGGCGGCATCGGCCCGGATCGGATTGATGGCGTGACTGACGCGTAGAAAAACGGGAGCGCTCTTCTTTTCGTTAGGCGATTGCGTCATTCGTTTCTCCCGCGCGATCAGGCCGGCCGCCGCCATGCCATGCGGATCGAGCGGTTGCGGCCCAAGCGCATGGCATTTGAGGCAGAGTCTGCTATCCGCGAGGCGCTCCTGGTCGAGAGAGGTGAAGACGGCCAGCGTTGGCTGACCTTCCCGATCGACCGCATGACAATCGCTGCATTTTGACGCCGAGGTGGCATGTGAATTCGTCAGCGGACCCGGATCCATCCAAGGCTGACGGAGTGTGCCGTTCCCGAGGAGAATGAGCAATCCGCCTGTCGTTAGGGCGACCGCCAGCCAGACGAAGAGCGCGCGCGAACGCCGAACGGACCGCACTGGCTGGCAGGGCGGAATTGGATGCGCGCAGGTGCCATCGGGCAACGGACCTTCCTCGCACTTCCCGCCGCTCGCTTCCGTCCGCATGCAAAGCCAGCGGTCACCCTTTTTTGCCGGGAGACATTCGCCGGTATGACGGCAGTTCCCGCGCGCGTCCGGTCCGAGCGGGCAGGCGAGACCACTCGCGGCGTGACCACAAATCCAGTCCTGATTTGGGCGGTCGTAGTGATTTTGTTTGAAGCGGAGTGGATCGAGCGGCTGTTGCATTTCACCACCTCCCCGCATAGAGCGTCGCGACGAAACCGTGCGCGAGGCCGAGCAAAATCAGACTGTAGGTAAAAGGTATGTGGACGAAGAGCCAGAGCTTGAGCAGGCGCTGTGAAGCATACTGGAAATCGAGATTCCGTTTCGTCTCGAGCCAGTCGCGAATCTCGGACGCGATCGCTTTCTCGCGCTCGTTGAGGTAGCGATCAAGCGCGCTCGTCTCCGCGTAGAGGGTGTGCCATTTCCTTCCGGCGCGGCCGAGGGCGTAGAAGGCGCTCGGTTTTTCCGTGAAAAAATCGCGCAGGTATTGCACGTAGAAATTGCTCAAGGTCGAGGACTCAGTCTCGACTTCAGCCTGCCGGACGAGCGCTTCCACTTCTCGTTGGATGCGGAGGCGAAAGGCCGGCATGCGCTCGTAGAGCAGCGGCTCACCGGAACGCGCGAGGCGCGGCGGCAAATGGCGGCTGATATAAAGCCCGAAGAAACCGCTTAGGATGACGATGCAAAAAACGAGCGCGAGCGTGATCTCAAAGGCGCCACCCGGCATCCGGAAACGAATGTGAAGGAGGAAAACGAAGAGGCAAAACCAACCGGCATAAATGTGGATTTGCAACCAGGTCGCGGCCCGGACCAGGGGCAGAAAAGGCAGCTTCTTGCGCGCGTTGAAAAGCGCGAGCCCAAGCACGAGCAAGATCAGGATAAGGCCGGTATAGATCTCATCCGGCCGCAGGGCGGCACGCCAAACGTGCCACCAGAAAAACATCAGGGCCGAGACCACCAGTAGGCCACAGGTGAAGCAGAGTCGCCTAACGAGAAGCGGACTCACCGATTGAGCCACCTCTCGAGTTGGTCGATCTCGCGCATATCGGCCCGAATGAGGGCATCATGCGGACAGGCGCGGACGCAGGCTGGACCGCCGAGTTGATCGACGCAAAGGTCGCACTTGGTCGCTTTCAGGATCGGCGTCTGGGTTGCCTCATCGAGGATGAATTTCCCGCGATGATCGCGGATCTCGACCATCTGGATGTTATCATAGGGACAGCTGTTGGCGCAGGTTGCACAGCCGACGCAGGTGAGGTCGTTGATTACGACCTGCCCTTCAATTGATTCGCGGTGAATCGCCCCGGTCGGGCAGCCGATCATGCAGACCGGATCGACGCAATGCATGCAGGCGTTCGCCACCATAATGCCGTTCTGCACCCGGCCGTGGCGGATGAATTTGGGATTGTTATCGTGGCTTGCGGCGCAGGCGCGCACGCAATCGTCGCAACGCGTACAGCGATCGAGATCAATCAACATCGTGGCGGTGCCGTTGACGTAGCGCTGCTCAACGAGGAACTCGATCATCTCCGGACCGAAGGTCGCTCCCGCATCGCGCCCCAGATCGATCTGCATCTCATTTTGGACGCGCTTCTGCAGCGCGTGGATTTCCTCGGCGCTGAAACGGGGCGCGATGAGCTCTTCAAAGATCGGAGTCGGTATGACCAGAACGTCGACGTAACCGATCGCGCGAAGCGAAAACTGCAGCCCGACCGGACCCGACTCACGCGCCGTGCCGAAGAGCGAGGCGAGGCCGAAGACATCTCCTTTGCCGAGGTAACTGATGGTCCGTTCGCCGTTGTTGTACTTGCGGCTGAGACGCGCAAAGCCGCTCCGGATCAGAATTAACCCGTTAGGGTAATCCCCTTCATGCGCGATGACCGGTTCCTTCGCCAACCGTTCCTGGGCGGAAGCTTCTCGCACCGTGCGATAGGAAGCGTTCCATTCGAAATCGCCGTAGCTCTCGAAGAGGGTGTGTTCCGCCACCCGCTGCAAGACTTCGTCGGAGACATTTTTTAAGAACGGTGTTTCGCGCAGATGAGTCCCGAGGCTTCGCTCGCGATAAAGCCGATCGACATGCGCCTTCCATTCCGGTGCATATTTGCGAATCTCGCGCAAACCCTGCCAGCGCAGTTCGAGCAACTCCGCCGGGCCTTCTGCGATCGCGGTCGCCGTCCGCGGTGCGCGGGAGAGCGCGGCGATCTCGCCGAAAAGTTCGCCCGGGCCGAGACGTGCAGTACGATTTTTTTCCAGCACACCCGGCACATCCTGCAGAAAAATACGCACCTCCTCGCCCGTCGCCTGGCGGGCGCGGACTTTTGCAGCGTCGGTGCTGCCCGCAATTTTGCCGCTGGAATAATCGCGCACTTCCGGTTGACGGGGCCGCGACCAAAGTTGTGCCAGCGACGCCAGAAAACTTTTCTTTTGCGGCGGGCGTCGCCCGAGCATTTCGGAGGGAAGCGGATCGAGCACGATGCGAACTTCGCCGCTGAGAATAAAGAACGCCGAATTCCCGTAATCGCTCTCTCGCACGATGATGTCGCCCGGCTCGAAGCGGCGAATTCGCGCGTCGTTGTGCAGAATGCCGCGGAGTGGAATCGTCGGGGGAAAGCGCGCCTGGTCAACGGTCGAAAGCGGCGGGATCGCAAGCAAGCGATCGACTTCAGCCTCCGACATGGAGGGGTCGAAGGGCACATCCCAGCGCTGCGGCCGTGAAATGCGCGTCAGGGATTCAGCCATGTTCAATGGCAAATCCGGCGCGCAGAGCTTCTAGCCACCGTCATGCGTCGGTAGCGTCAGGGCTGGTACGGTTTGCCGCGGTACTGTTCCGGTTTCGGGAGCATCGGGTCGAGACCCGCCAGTTTGTCGCCGGTTTCGGCGGACGAAAACTTCTTGCCCAGCTCCGCCACTTTGTCGGCCGCTTCCGTCAATTGCGCCTGGTTGTTCAACTTCAGCGCCACGCCATTTACGGTCGTCACGATCTGCGCCACCTCATCGGTCGGGGCCGCTTTCTGGATTCCGGCGATCTTCTTTTTCAAGCCGGCCGTGCGCTGTGCCATCGTGATGCCATAGGTCGCCTTCTGCGTCGCGCTCGCCACCCCTCGCAGGCTGTACTCCAGATCGAGAATCGCGCCGGTGGCGAACATCATCCGCTTGCGATTCTGGTCGTCCTCCTTGTTCACCTTGCCCTCATTCCCGTCCTCCTGGAGGAAATTGTGGCGTACCATACCCTGCGACCAGGAGACGAGCTCGAACTCCTTGCTCCCCGCCGCATGGCCGCCGGTGTTGACCAGCTTTTCGTTAGGCACGAGGTGGCACTGATAGCAATTGGCCGCAACCGCGTACATGTCGTCGGGCCGAATCATCCCGGCCGCTTCTGATTTTGTGCGGCGCTCTTCGCGCGAAAGCTTTTTGTCGTTGTGAATGTTGAGCCAGTCTTGCGCCGCGCCGTGGCAGGATTCACAGGAGACACCGGAGATTGGTTCGGCCTCCGCCCCTTTTTTCTGCACGGTGTAGTGGCACGTTAGGCAAAGGCTTTCCGACTTGATCCGTTTGATCCCGAGCGCGCTTGCGATTTTTTGCCCAGCGGGGCTGCGGTGCATCGAGTCGAAAGTCGCGAAATGTGGCGTCGTTTTCCACGCTTCGACTTCGTACTTGTGACATTCACCACACTTTTGCGAACCGACGACTTTGGCCGGGTCGATCTCATGAACCTGCCCGGGAAATGCAGCTGGAATTCCGAATCCCAGAGTCAAAGCAAAGGCGGCGAGTGAATGACGGTGAACATGCATCTTTAAAAAAATCCTCTCTGGTTAAGGCACTTCGTTTGCTTTTCTTTAATAACCGCGTCGCCAAGCGGCAAGTACATTTCTTTGAGAAAAAAATTGGTTTTTAAATTGACGATCGATCGCGAAAGACCGCAGCCTCAACTCGCTATGCTGCGCAGAATTTTCCTCACCGCGGTTTGCCTCGGCTCGATTTTCGCTGCCGGAAAACCTGCCCTTGAGGCGCAGCAAACGACCGCGACACCGGTCGCGGCCGCCAGCGCCACGCCCGCTCCGGCCACCGCGCCTAACGACGCTGATGATCTCCTCGCGCCGGGCCCCGCTGCCACGCCGGCCGCTTCTTCGAACGACGATTTGCTCGCCCCGTCGCCTAATGAGACCAAGCAACCGGCAGCGTCTTCCGATGACGATCTGCTCCTGCCGCAGGGCGACACCGGGCCCAGCCAGCCGATGCCCGATGATCTCCTCCTCGTGCCGAATACACCCCAAAATCCTCCGGCCAAAACGGCCACCGCCGGCGCGCCGATAAACGCGGCCGCAGCACATGCGCAGTTGCTCGTCGAAAACAAATTCCCATCCGCTTCCACCTGCGCTACCTGCCATCCAACGCAGTTTCGGCAATGGTCAGTCTCACAGCACGCCTACGCCCAAATCAGCCCCGTCTTCAACACCATGCAAGCCACGATCGACAAGCGCACCTCCGGTACGAACGGCGATTTTTGCATTCGCTGTCACACCCAGGTTGGGATGCAATTGCGGGAGCCGATCTTCGCGAGCAACATGGATCGCAACCCCACTTCGCGCGAAGGGATCAGCTGCATCGTCTGCCATCGGGTCAAAAATAATTACGGCAAAGTGAGCGGCCGCACCGCGATCGAAGAAGGCGATCTTTTCGAGCCCGTCTACGGCCCACGCGGGAACAAGATCCTCAAGAGCGTCATCAATCAGCCCGATCAATTCCAGGTCGTGACGAAACGCGGCGAAGTTGGGCGCGCCATTCACACCAACGTGATCAAATTCGACCCGCTGGAAAAATCGGGCTTCTGCGGCACCTGCCACGACGTCAATTTGCTCAACGGTTTCCGACTCGAGGAAGCCTTCTCGCAATTCAAAAACGCGCCGGCGAACAAGCGCGGCGAAACCTGCCAGGATTGCCACATGGGTAAAATTCCCGGGATTAAATCCGGTTACGCGTTTGGTCCCGCGGCTATGATCGGCGACAAGCCGACGCCGCCGCGCAAGCTGACCGATCATCGCTTCGCCGGTCCGGATTACTCGGTCATTCATCCGGGACTTTTTCCCTTCAACGTGAAGGCACAGCAGACCGCGACGATGCGCGAGTGGTTGCAGTTTGATTATCGCGCCGGCTGGGGCACGGACGCGTTTGAGAACAAGGCGCCGGCTGATTACAAATTCCCGCCGCGCTGGCAATCGATCGACGACCGCTACGACGCGCGCCTGATTCTCGACGATCAATTCGCCAAGCTCGAAGAAGCGAACCAGCAGCGTTACGAAATTCTGCGGCGCGGTTTTCAGCTGCACGATTTCGTCCTCGAGCAGAACGATTCGCGTGGGATCAAGTTCAAGGTCCAGGTCGTGAACGGCACCGACGGCCACGCCGTGCCGACCGGCTTCGACGCCGAGCGTGCGAATTTCCTGCAAGTGGTCGTGACCGATCGTCGCGGCAAACCGATGCTGGTCTCCGGCGATCGCGATCCGAATGGCGACGTCCGCGACAACGAATCGAGTTACGTGCAAGATCGCAAGATGCCGCTCGACCAATATCTCTTCAGCCTGCAATCGAAGTTTCTCGTTCAGCTCATCCGCGGCGGCGAACGAGTGCAGATCCTGCCGACGAACAAGAGTATCGATCCGCTGCCCTACGTGCGGCCGGCGACGAATGCCGATGCCCTCCTCGCCCGGCCTAACGGCGCGCGTAAACAGAGCATCGGTTTGCCACCGGGCGGGGATCGTTGGGCAAACTATAAAATTCCCGCCTCGCGCTTGACGGGCCAGACGCCTTATAAGGTTAACATCCGCTTCATCGCGCAAATGATCCCGGTTAATCTCGTGGGCGACATCGCGGAGGTCGGCTTCGATTACAATATGTCGCCCAAGGCGGTGGCCGAGCGGGTGGTGGAACGTTCGCAGACGCTTTGGAACAAGACGATCGTTCTGCCCTCTCGGCCGGCCCTCATCAGTTTGAAACCGACCGAGCGCGAGATCATGGCGCCGCCGGTGAAACCATTTCTGCCTGAGTCGAAAGGAGCCCTGAAAGAAAAAACGGTGGCTGCAGTAGACAATATCTCCACCCGCTGATGGCGAACCTGCGCCGCAGCCTAACGAAAATTCTCCTGCTCGTCTTTTGCCTGGTGAGCACGGAGCCCGCCTCCGCCCAGGCCCCGGCGATGGGTGGGGTGGTCATCTGCCCGACCTGCGGACATGAGATGCCGGGCACCTTCAACTTTTGCAGCAATTGCGGAACGAATCTCGAGAACGTGCCGCGGGTCGCGACCAGCCCGGCTCCCAAAACCACCACGGTGACCACCGCCACGGCGGTGGAGAAAAAAAAGAGCGGCGGCTTTCTCAACCTCTTCGGTGGATTCGCCGCTTCGCCGGCCCAGCACGGAAGCAGCGCGCTGAGCGATAAACCGATCGCACTTAAGCTCGAGGGATTTCCCGATCGCCCGAAACCGATCATCGAGATCGGGCAAAATCCGTTTCTCGGCCAAGGCCCGATCGCTCCCGGCATCAAGTTGCCGACCGGCGCCGTCTGGCAACCAGTCTTCATCGTTTTCGGGACGGCTCGCACCGCCGTCCAGACGTTTGACAACGGCACAGGACAGATCACGGAATGGGCCAATCGCCTCGATCTCTACGGTAATCTTTTTCTCACGCCGACGGAGCGTTTCCTCATCGGCTTTCGTCCGCTCGATCGCGACGGGCTCGATTATAGCGGCTATCGCTTCGATCCGTCGCCGCAGCGGCTGAAGAACGATCTCAACGGCTACGTCACGACGCTTTTCTTCCAGGGCGACTTCGGTGAACTTTTTCCGAATCTCGATCCTAACGACACCAAAGGACTCGACATTCAGTTCGCGATTGGTCGCCAGCCGCTCAATTTCGAGGACGGGATCATGATCAACGAAGACGCCATCGACGCCGTCGGCCTAACGAAGACTTCCCTCTTCTTCCTCGGCTCTTCCTCCTGGCGGACGACGGGGATTTTCGCCTGGGGTGAATTGAACCGAAACGATAACCTGCGCGAGAGCAACGCGCGCCTCTTCGGTCTTTTCAACACTGCGGATTATGAATCCGACACAATCGATCTCGACCTCGCTTATGTTACCGCCGACGCCTCGACTGGCGGCGACGGCCTCTACCTCGGGATTGGCGACACGCGCCGTTTCGGCCTTATCAACTCCACCACGCGAGCCAACGCCAGTTTCGCGCTCGATCACGAGACGCCCGCAGTCAGCACCGGTTTGCTCCTTTTCCAGCAACTCTCGACCACGCTTCCGGAGAGCAAGGACATCGGCTACATCGACCTCTTCTGGGGGATCGGCGATTATTCATCGGCGGCCCGCGGCGATGATCGCGGCGGGCCACTCGGCGACACCGGCATCCTTTTCGCGGCGCAGGGTCTTGGCTCCTACGGTGCCCCGTTAGGCAACCGCGCCAACGACGCCGTCGGCCTGGCGATCGGTTACCAGAAGTTTCTCGGCACGACTGACAAACAGCTCACTTTTGAGCTTGGCGGCCGGCTGCGGACACGCGACCCGCAGTTCTTCGATCAACCAAATTCGATCGCGGGCGCGGCGCGCTACCAAATGAAATTGAACCAACACATGGTGCTGATCTTCGACACCTTCCTCGGTTTCCCGGAAGAGCGCGACACTGCCTACGGATTCCGCTCGGAGATTTTGGTGAAGTTCTGATGAAGGGAGGAGCGACGTCATGATCCCGGAAGCGTTGGGCGGCATTCTTGTCGGCGGAGGGCTGATCCAACTCGGGCTCATCACGGCCGCGAACGTCCGCCGCTTGACCGGCCAGAATCGGCAGACCGATCTCGCGCTCGAGCTGCTCAAGATTGAGCTCGAAACGATGCGCGACCTCCGCCGCCAAAAAGCGCTCGGCGGCGCACCTTGGAACGGCTGGCGCAAATTTTGCGTGGCTAAAAAAGTGACGGAATGCAACGACATCTGTTCATTCCACCTCGTCCCGCACGACAAGAAATCGCTTCCCAATTTTCGGCCGGGTCAATATCTCACCTTTCAGCTCGACATCCCCGGCCAGGCCAAGCCAATCGTACGCTGCTACAGCCTCTCGGATGGCCCGCGATCAGATCTCTATCGCGTCACGATCAAGCGCATCACCGCGCGCGACAAAGAAACGCCAGCCGGTCTCGTCTCGTCATTTTTCCACGAGCAGGTAAAGGAAGGCGACATCCTCGATGTTAAAGCGCCTTCTGGGCAGTTTTTCCTCGACCCGGCCGGCAGCGGAGGCCTCGTCCTTATTGGAAGCGGCATCGGCGTCACGCCTGTCCTCAGCATGCTTAACACACTCGTCGCGCAAGCTTCGCGCCGCGAGATCTGGTTCTTCCACGGGATTCGCAATCGCGCCGAACACGCCATGAAAAAACACCTCGAGGCGATCGCACGCGAGCATCCCAACGTGCACCTGCACGTTTGCGCGAGTAAGCCCGATCCGGATTACGCGCTCGGCCGGGATTACCAGCACGAGGGCCGCATCTCGGTCGATCTTCTTAAGACGCTCCTGCCGTCGAACAACTTCGATTACTACCTTTGTGGTCCCGGCCCAATGATGCAAGGCGTGACCGAGGGCCTCAAGGAATGGGGCGTTCCGGAAAAAAAGATTCATTACGAGACTTTCGGCCCCTCGAGCGTGAAAAAAATCGCTGCCGTCGTCGCGCCGGGAGCAGCGGCACCGACCGGTTATGCCGTCCAGTTTAAGAAGAGTGGCAAGACGGTGAATTGGTGCGGGGATCATACGAGCCTGCTCGACTTGGCGGAAGCCAATGGCATCACTATTCCGAGCGGCTGTCGGGCCGGCAGTTGCGGTACCTGCCAGATCGCGGTCCTCTCCGGCGAGGTCGCTTACATCGAGAAATCGGACTTCCAGACCGACCCCGGGACCCGCCTCACCTGCATCGGCGCACCGAAGAGCGACGTCGTGCTCGACGCTTGAGAGATCGTCTCATCTCGCCTGCCAGAACCGTATTGGGCTTTGCTTCCCTTCAACCGGGTCCAGGATTGCTCTGGTGCATGATGGCCTCATCCCTTGACATCTTCCTCAGGTGACGGGTACTTCGCCTCTGCCTTGAAGCTCTCTTTTCCTCTTCATCGCCACTTCGTTAGGCTGCCGCTTCTCACTGCGGCGCTCGCGCTCTCTGTCGGATGCGGCCGGAGCGATGATTCGAAGATCACCGTCTATCGCATCCCGAAAGAGACGACTACTCCGGCGATGGCGAGCACACAAGGGACGACGGACGGCGCGGCACCGACCGGGGTCCATTGGACGCCACCCGCCGGCTGGGAGGAGCAAGCGCCCTCTGGATTTCGGAAAGGAAGCTTTCTCTTTCACAGCAGCGATGGGAAAACGGCGGACATCTCCGTCATCTCTTTCCCGCAGGCGGCCGGGGGCGTGCTCGCGAACGTGAACCGCTGGCGAAATCAGCTGAAGCTCGCGCCTGTTTCGAGTGAAGCAGAGGTG
>DASXDC010000223.1:0-6284 GCA_036490855.1 Chthoniobacterales bacterium | reverse complement strand
CGGACGGCTCGTCTTCTTCGGCACGCCGACTGATATGCTGCGCTACTTCGCGGAAGCGGAGCATCAGCACCAATTCGGCGCCGATCTCGGCGCCTGTCCCTCCTGCGGTACGACCCGGCCGGAATTCATCTTCGACGTCCTGGAAACCCCGCTGCGCGACCTGAGCGGCGACATTATCTACGAGGAAAATAATCGCGGTCAGCTCATGCCCGCGCGCCGTTACTCGCCGGAATTCTGGCGCGACAAATACGAAGCCTTTCGCCTCATCCAGGATGTGAAACAAGTGCCGCTCCGGCGCGACCCTGTCCTCCCGCTTCCGCCCGTGCCGCTCCAGCCGCCACGGGAACGCATCCGCTGGCATGATGAGTGGACGCAGTTGCGCACCCTGATGCGGCGCGCTTTTACGAGCAAGCTGCGCAATCGCGCCAACCTCGTCATCACGATCGGAGTTGCGCCCGTCCTTGCCATCCTGATCGCGACCATCCTGCGCTATTCCGACAGCGGTCATTACGATTTCGCCTCCGCCTATCACATCCCGACCTTTCTCTTCCTCACTCTGATCGTGGCGATGTTCCTCGGCCTAACGAACAGCGCCGATGACATCATTCGCGATCGCGCCGTGCTCCAGCGCGAGCGGAATCTCAACGTCCGCCTGACCTATTACGTTTTCGCCAAGACGGTGTCGTTAGGCGTATTCGCCCTCGTCCAATGCATTCTCTTCGTCCTGATCGGAAACTACCTCCTGCAGATCCGGGGAATGTTCTGGCCTGACCTCGCGATCGTCTTCATGACTGCGATGAGCGGAGTGTCGTTAGGCCTGGTCGTTTCCTCGCTCGTGGCCGATCCGAAAACCGCCGCCAACATCGTGCCTCTCGTGCTTATTCCGCAGATCATCATGGGCGGCGCGCTCATCAAATACGAGGACATGAACCGCAATCTCGGTCTCGTTTATACCTTCTCCCGCTGGTTCGCGGAACATCCCGACCGCGACGAGACAAAGAAGATGGACAGCCGGCTCGAGGTCCCCTTCGTCTGCGAGTTTGTCGCGATGCGCTGGTCCTACGAAGAGCTGGTCGTGGCGCAGGCAAAACTAAATCCTCTCACGAGACGCCAGGACGAAGCGCAGCGGCAGATCGACGCGATCGTGGCGCGCCACGAATCCGATCTGGGCGACTCGCAGCGGCTCGACGACCTGAAGGAAACGCTCGCCGTTCTCTCCGGAGTCGAAGCACACAGCTCGCGCGAACTGAAACACTATCTCTCCATCATCGACCGCATTTTGGACGGCAAGATGAGGTTTCATCGCGAAGCGTTCCGAAGCGCGAATGGCCCAATCACAGCCGATCAGCTCTACGTCAACCAAAAGATTTCGGATTTGATCGCGAATGCGGAGATGGAGCAGACCGACTATCGGCGCGGTGGAAAACCGAACGTCTTCTTTGGGGCGCAGAAGCGCTATTTCGGTACCACCGTCAGTGTCTTTACTTTCAACACCGCGATCCTGCTCGGCTCGAGTTTTCTTCTTCTCTGGCTCCTGCACTGGATCTTGCGTCGGCAGCTGCAGGTGCGAAGAAATTAATCAAATGAGCAAGACCAAAAATTCGACCCGTCTCATCGTGGCCGCGAGCGAGAATGACGCCGACATGCTTTATGCGACGCGTTTTTTCGCGCCGGATGCTTTCATTTTTCTCGAGCAAAACGGCAGGCGCACTCTCGTCCTGAGCGATCTCGAGATCGATCGCGGCCGGCGCCAGGCGGAGGCGGATGAGTTTGTGCCCTACAGCGCGCTGGAAAAGGAAGTGCAGGGCAAAAGCCGCCAGGCGCCGCCCTACGAAAAGGTGCTGGCGCATTTTCTCGCGAAGAGAAAAGTGCGTTCCGCCATCGTGCCGCCCAGCTTTCCGTTAGGCTATGCGCGCGAGCTTGAATCGAAAAAAATTCGGCTCCAGATGAGCAACGGTCTTTTCTGGCCTGCCCGTGAAGCGAAGACGGAATCGGAATTGCGGCTCATGCGCAAGGCGCTCGAGATCACGGAAGCCGGGATGGCGCGCGGAATCGAAGTGTTGAAAAGCGCGCGGCCGGGCAAAGCTCAGAAGTTGGAATGGTCGGGGGCCGTCCTGACTTCGGAACGTTTGCGCGCAGAAATCGATACCGCAGTTCTGCACGCGGGCGGATTACCGGCGAACACAATCGTGGCCGGGGGAGACCAGGCCTGCGATCCGCATGAACGCGGACACGGTCCGCTGAAGGCGAACAGCCTCATCGTCATCGACATCTTTCCGCGCTCGGCCGCGACCGGCTATTACGGTGACCTAACGAGAACGTTATTGCGCGGCCGCGCGAGCGATGAGCAGCGCCGGCTTTGGGAAACGGTCAACGACGGCCAGGCGCTGGCTTTGAGAAAGATGAAGCCGGGCGTGGACGGTCTTGCCTTGCACCAGGAGGTGAAGCAGTTCTTCACCGGTCGCGGTTATCCGACCGAATTACGGGATGGAAAGCAGACCGGATTTTTCCACGGCACGGGCCACGGACTCGGCCTGGAAATTCATGAGCATCCGCGTTTCCAGAAGACTGTTTTCAAAGCCGGCCAGGTCCTGACGGTGGAACCCGGGCTCTATTATCCCGGTCTCGGCGGAGTAAGGACAGAGGACGTGGTCGCGATCACGAAGAGCGGAATTCGGATGCTCTCGAAATTTCCGAATCACCTCGAGCTATAGATCTTTCATTTCGCTTACATTTCCAGTGTGCAGCAGAGACGAATGAACGCGCCGCGACTTCAGGCGTCTAAATCGAAGACGATTTTTATTTAACCAATGTACGCACCCTACGCTTTCGGCGGGCTCTTCTCGTCGAATTATCTCATCCTCATTGGGATTCCGCTCCTCATCGGTTTATGGGCGCAATTCCGCGTCAGCGGCGCCTTCAAGAAATGGGGCGCTGTGCGCGCAAGCTCCAACATCACCGGCGCGGAAGCCGCACGCGAAATTTTGCAGGCCGCTAATATTCAGGACGTCCAGGTTCTGGAGATCAACGATTACCTCGGCGATCACTACGATCCGACGCAGAAGCGACTCTGCCTTTCGAGCAACGTCTACAATACTCCCTCAGTCGCCGCGCTCGGGATCGCAGCGCACGAAACCGGCCACGCGATTCAGCACGCCAAAGCCTACGCGCCACTCAAAGCGCGCATGGCAGTCGTGCCCGTCACCGGTATCGCGACGCGTATTTTGCCTTTCGCGATCCTGGGCGGTCTCTTTTTCCATATGACCGGGCTGATCACGATCGGCATCTACTGCTATGTCGCACTTCTGGTCTTCCAGTTGATTACGCTGCCAGTAGAGTTCGACGCTTCGCGCCGGGCTAAAATCATCGTGCAGCAGATGGGCATTATTCAGCCGGGCGAGGAAGCCGCCGGGGTGAACAACGTTCTCAACGCCGCCGCCTGGACCTACGTCGCCGCCTTCATCGCCACCCTCGGCAACCTGCTCTGGCTTCTGTCAGTGCGCGATCGCCGCTGACAATGACACCGGCCATCGCTTTACCGGCCCCCCGCCGCCTAACCGATTTGCTATCGTCGCCTCTGCCGGCGCGTGCTAAACGTAGTCGGGAGCCGATGGACCAACCGCGAACCGACGAAGACCAGCCGCTCGTCGCGCGCGCGCAAGCGGGCGAGGCCGCGGCCTTCGATCAGCTCGTGATCAAGTACTCCCCGCGCCTCTACGGCCTGATCTACAACATGACTTCGAACCACGAGGACACGAACGACATGTTGCAGGACGTCTTCGCGAAAGCCTATCGCGCGATTAAAGGCTTCCGCGGCAAATCGAGCTTCTATACCTGGATTCACACGATCGCGGTCAACATGACGCTTAACTTCCTGAAGAAGCGCGGTCGCCGTTATCATCTCAGCCTGGACGATGTCGACGCGAGCATTCAGAACGACAAAGAATTTATCGAGCTGACTTCGACCAGCAGCCCGGTGCGAGAAGCAGATCTTTCCGAGCTGCAGCGAAGATTGAACGAGGCAATGATGAAGCTGTCTGATGAACACAGGGCGGTCGTCACCATGTTTCACATTCAGGGAATGCCACACGCGGAAATCAGCAAAATCCTTGGCGTTTCAGAAGGAACGGTGCGATCGCGGCTCTTCTACGCGAATCGCCAACTGCAAAATTATCTGGACGAATTCCGCAAAAACCCCGTTGGTTAGCACTCGCAGACGCATGGAACAGTTCGACGAAAACGAAATCGGCAAATTGCTTCGCTTAAAAAAGTACGAGCAACCGCCTCCGGCATATTTCGAAAATTTCCTCCATGAATTCCATCGCCGGCAACGGGATGATCTTCTGCGCCAGCCGATCTGGAGCGTGCTCTGGCAGCGGCTTTCCGATTCGCTTTTCCGCCTCAACATTCCCTCCCTCACCTCCATACCCGCAGCTGTGACAGCAGTGTTGCTCTGCGCCGCGGTCGTCTCCTTCAAGCTCTCGCAAGCTCCCGAGATCGCGGTCGCTCCGCCGGCGCAACCTCCGACGATCGCTTCCGATACCAGCGTGATTTATCAGCTTTCGAACGACGGAGCAGGCGACAATTTTTCGCTCGCCTCCCCGATCGCAGCTCGCAGCCTTGGGCCTGATCTTTCCCGGCAGATGAATGAAAGCGCCTATACTCACCGAGCCACGACGCCGCCGCGCTATGTGCTCGACCGGCTGCCCGTGAGTTATGAGCCGTCTTTCAAGTTTTAGGCGGGCGCTGGGTTCCTCTTTTCTTCGAGGACGCGCTGTTCGATTCGCCAGCTTCATCGCAGCACTCGTTAGTCTGATTTCCGCGCCCGTTCTCCGCGCGCAGGACGGCACGGCGGGCGCGATTAGTCGCGAAGTCAAATCGCTTTTTGAACGCTACGGCGACGCGGTCGTTAAGATCCACGCGACGGATGAGCACAGCGAGCTTTCTGGCACCGGCTTTTTTGTAGATCCGACCGGCACGATCTACACCTCCTATTCCGTCGGCGGCGAAGCGGACAATTTCACGGTCCAGTTTCACGGCAAGAAATATCATGCTACGCAGCTGATGGCCGATCTGCGGAGTGGCATCGCGCTTCTGAAGGTCGACGCCGCGACACCGTTTTTGCCGATCGGCAGATCATCGGATCTCGGCCTTGCGACGCCCGTCGTCGCGATCGGTTATCCGCTCGATCTTCCGGAATCTCCCAGCTTTGGCATGATCGCGGGCTTCGATCGCAAATATCTTGGCCGGTATTTTTCGACCACGCACCTGCGGGTCAATCTTCCCACGCAACGCGGCGAAGCGGGCGCGCCGCTCCTCGATTTCAAGGGCGAAGTCGTCGGGATTCTCATCAGCAGCGTCGATAGCGGCTCCGCCTGTTACGCGTTGCCGATTGATGCTGCGGAAAAAATCCGCCGCGACTATGTTCGTTTTGGCGACGCGCGCCATGGCTGGATCGGCATCGACGTCCAGCAGGCAGAGCAACCGGTCGCGGGTTCGAGTGCGGAGATGACACAGATCCGCGAGAACACGCCCGCCGCAGGCTCAGGCTTGGAGCCGGGCGATATTCTTTTGCAGGTCGGCAAAACGCCCGTGCATGAACCGGAGGATGTGATCGACGCCTCATTCTTCATCAGCGCCGGCGACTCGGTCCCAATCACCGTCATGCGCGGCGATCAGAAAATCACCGTCAATGTTCAGGCCGCCTCGAGTAAGCCCGAGGCGATGGCGTTAGGGCCGAGCCGCAAATCCGCCGTCCCGCTGCGGCTGGATGACGGAGCAAAGTAATCGGTTTTCGACCGACACTTCCGACAATCCCCAACGTCGTTCCTCGAAATCGCCGAGCGCGTGATCCCTCTCGGACCGCCCCAGCGGAATGTGAGCGCTGCGCTCACGATGTCGACTGAGGCATCGTAGTTTCCGCGCAGCAAATGCCCTTGGCTGTCGGGTTTCTCAACCTCCAGTTCGTTCACAAAGAGGTGTGCGTAGTAGATGGCGCACAAAATGTGTTTGCTGCGCGGCGGCCAAACTGAAGACAACCTTTTTCGCGCTCCTCGTGCGGCTAGCTTTTCAGGAGCCTGAGGTAATCAACTTCCGCGAGGATTTTGATCCCGAGTTTTTTCGCTTTTTCCAGTTTGCTACCCGCTTCTTCGCCGGCGAGAACGTAACTGGTCTTCTTGCTCACGCTTCCGCTTACCCTTCCGCCCTGCTGGACGATTTCTTCTGCGATCTCATCCCGCGGCCGGCTGAGCGTTCCGGTGATGACCCAGGTTGTGCCCTTGATT
>DASXDC010000222.1:0-8188 GCA_036490855.1 Chthoniobacterales bacterium | reverse complement strand
CTGGTGCAGGAGGAAAACAGTCTGCTCACGATCGAGTCGCACGATTTCGGGATCACCTTTGGCGGGCGACTGCAAAAGGACCGATCAGAGATCAGAGGATTCAGCCCCGGCTCCGAAGCGCCGCTACGATTGCGCCACACGACATGAAAATATCCCTTCTGCGAATCGCGGTGTTGGTTTGCCTAACGAGTACAGTTTCATCTGCGCAATCGATGTTTCGCGGTGCTCCCGCGCACACCGGAGCCTCAGCCGATCCGGCGCCGCGCGCGTTACATCGCATCAAAGGGAAATTCCCGACCGGTAATCGCATCGTCTCCTCGCCGGTCTGGAGCGACGGCATCGTCTACTTCGGCGGCGACGATGGTGATATCTATGCGATGGACGCCGAAAGCGGCCATCAGATCTGGGAGCACGCAACGAAACGTCCGGCGCCGTCGACACCGGCGGTCGCGGACGGAGCGCTGAGCTACGACGGGAAATTGCGCGCGCCCGACGCCCGCAACGGCAGTGTTCGTTCGAAGTTTGCAACGGATGGCGAGCGGCAGTCCAGAGGCATCCATGATTTGGAGCCGAAAAATCAGACGATCGCCGATCCTTATGACGCCTTCCTTTCCAGCCCGGTCGTGGCGCAAGCCGCCGTCTATTTCGGGAGCGGCGACGGCGATATCTATGCGGTCGATACAACTACTGGAGACCTGTGCTGGAAATTTCGCACCGGTGATGTCATCCATGCATCACAGCCGGTCGCGGATCGCGTCGTCTATTTCGGGAGTTGGGATGGCTTTTCTTACGCGATTGACGCCACGACCGGCAAAGGAAAATGGCGCTTCGACAATGCGCAGAGCTGGATCGTCGCCTCGCCTGCAGTCAACCCAAGAGAAAGTTTTCTTCGCCACTTCGGATTCGAGTCTTGGCGACCGATCGTCAGTATCTCGATTGGCGCGATCTTTTCGGACCCCGCTCGTCGTCCATGGCGTCGTCTATTTCGCGAGCACGGACGAAAATCTTTATGCGCTCGAATAACTGCACTTCGCTGAATCCAAAGCGCGCGCTGGCCGCATCCAACGAGCAGCCCACCACGCTTCCTTCACGTCACCACCAACCTATCAACCGCCATGTTCTTTGAATCATTTTTCCAGGATCTCCGCATCGGTCTGCGCATGCTCGTGAAGGACAAGACGTTCTTCATCCTCTCCGTCACCGTCCTCGCGCTTGGCATCTGCGGTGTGACGACGCAATTCACGATGGTTAACGCCATCATGCTGCGTGGATTCTCTTTTCCCCATCCCGAGCAGCTCATGAGCGTGGGCCTGATCGATCCCCAGGCTAGCGATCAGCAGAATAACTTCGGCAACGGCAACATCCCTTCCGGACAGGATTACGAGGACCTCCGTGCCGCCCAGAAATCTTTCGCCCTTCTGAGCGCATACCTCAACGGCTCCACGATCAATGTTTCCTATCAGAAGAATCCGCAGCGCTACACCGGTGGTTATGTGACGGAGGATTTTTTCAAGATCATCGACGTGAAGCCGATCCTCGGGCGGGATTTCACGGGAGAGGATAACAAGCCGGGCGCCGAGAAAGTAACGATCCTCGGCAACGAAATCTGGAAGCGCGACTTCAACGGCGATCCCCGTATCGTCGGGCAGTCCATCCGGATTAATGGCAAAGCCGCCACCGTCATCGGTGTCATGCCAGCGAATTTTAAGTTCCCGCAGAACGAGGAACTCTGGGTGCCGCTCTACAACGAATTCCCGCTCAAGCCGCGGGGTGATCCGAACGGTATCGGACCGGCGATCATGGGTCGGTTAAAGCCGGGCGTGACGCAGGACGAGGCGAATGCGGAATTCAGCGGCATCGCGAAACGCATCGCGAAGGACAATCCAAAGACTAACGAACATCTCACCTCCGCCAGCGTCCGACCGCTCCTCCGCGCCTTTACCGGTCCGCAACTGCGCCAAATCATGTACGCAATGCTCGGCGCCGTCATCGTCGTCCTCCTCATCGCCTGCGTGAATGTGATGAACATGCAGTTCGGCCGGGCTGCCTTGCGTGCGCGGGAGCTGGCGATCCGCGGCGCACTCGGGGCAACCCGCTGGCGTATCGTTAGGCAAATGCTCACGGAAAGTTTTCTTATTGCGCTCCTCGGCGCGATCGTGGGCGTGGCCCTGGCCTATTGGGCGGTCGATCTTCTCGCCGAGATCACGAGCTCTCCGCAATTCCAGCTTCCCTATTGGATTCGATTCACGATCGACTCCCGAGTCCTCGGCTTTACTCTCGGCGCAGTTCTTTTCGCCACCATGGTTTCGGGCCTCGTGCCAGCTCTTCTCGCCGCCCGCGGTAACACTTCCGAGATGATGAAGGAAGGTGGTCGCGGCAATAGCAGCCGGCTCGTTAACGTCATCACCCGCATCCTCGTCGTCGGCCAGATCGCAATGACGGCTGCGCTGCTGATCGCTTCTGCGCTCCAGATTCGCTCGATTCGAAACCAGGTGAAACTCGATTACGGCTACGATGAGAACGGCGTCTACGCCGCGCGCATGGGCCTCTTCGAAGGCGATTATCCGACGGAAGATTCGCGCCGGGCATTCTTCAAGCGCGCCGTGCGCGCGCTTCGCGCCAATCAAAATTTTGCAGGCGCGGCGATGAGTGACCGCTTCCGGATGACCTTTTCCAATTTCGGGCGCTATGAAGTGGACGGGAAAACCTACGCGACCGACCGCGACCGTCCGGAAGGCAATTCCGAGGCGGTCTCCGACGGTTACTTCAGCACGCTCGGGTTGAAGATTCTCGAGGGCCGCGATTTCACTCTCGAAGACAGCGACGCGAAGCAGCCGGTCGCGATCGTAAACGCGGGCTTTGCGCGTAAGTACTGGGGTAATCAAAGCCCGCTCGGACATCAGGTGCGGAATTTCAATCCTGCGCAGCCGCAGCCGTGGCGCACGATCGTCGGCGTGGTACCCGATACACTGATGCAAGGGCCGTTCAATACCCAGGCAGACAGCGCAGGTTTTTATGTGCCGCTGCTCGGCGCGAGCCCGGCGCCGCAGTTCTGCACGATCATCGTGCGTCCACATCCTGGAGAGGCGGCGGCAAATCTTGGCCCGGCCCTGAGTAAGGCGATTGCGCAGATCGATTCGAATCTGCCGGTCTATTTTCCCGGAACGCCGGCGACTTTCCATGCCGAAGCCTTGAGCGGGCCGCGCCTGGTCGCGTCCCTCTTCAGTATCTTCGGCATGATCGCCTTCCTTCTCTCGGCAGTTGGGCTCTATGGCGTGATGAGTTTCTCCGTCAATCAACGGACGCAGGAGTTCGGAATCCGGATGGCGCTGGGCGCAGATGCAGGGCGTATATTCAAGATGGTGATGAGCCAGGGCGCGTGGCAATTAGTCATCGGCCTCGTCCTCGGGATTGGTTTCATGGCGCTCTTCCTCGGCGTCGTGGCGGCGAATGCGCTGCAGACGATTCTCTTCAAAGTCAACGCGCTCGATCCCTACATCTACACCTCGGTGGCGGCGATGCTCACCGCAGTGGCGGCGGCCTCGTGTTTCGTGCCGGCGCGGCGCGCGACGCGGGTGAATCCGATGATCGCCCTGCGTGCGGAATGACCGCGCTTCGTCTCGAGCGCGGCTCGACATTTGAGTCACGCGCTGACTCCATCTAAGAGAGGGTTGGTGAAAATCGCGGCTGCCCAAATCGCCTGCACGCTGGGCGATCTCGCCGCTAATCTGCGCAAGATGCGCGACTTCGCCGGGCGCGCCCGCGCCGCCGGCGCGGAGCTGGTCGTCTTTCCGGAAATGGCCGACACCGGTTATGCCATGCCGGTCATCCGCGAGGAGGCGAAACCGTGGAGCGAAGGCGCCGTTCCCGCGCTCCAAGAGATGGCGCGCAGCCTTTCGCTCGCGATCGTGAGCGGCGTATCCGAGAAGGTAGGCGAGTCGATCTACAACGCGCAGGTCGCGATCGATTCCTCCGGCGCGATCGCGGCGAAATATCGCAAGACGCATCTTTTTGCGCCGATCGAGGAGGACAAATGCTGTCGCCCCGGTGATGCGCTCGTCAGCTTTGGGTTTGGCCCGATGAAAATAGGCCTAACGATCTGCTACGATCTGCGTTTCCCGGAAATCTATCGCGCGCTCTTCGTCGATTACGGCACGCAGCTTTTCATCATTTCCTCCGCCTGGCCGTTTCCGCGCCTCGAGCATCAACGCATCCTCGCGACCGCGCGCGCGATTGAGAACCAGAGCTACCTGGTGCTCGCGAACCGGGTCGGGAAAGATGAAGGCGTCCCCTTTTGCGGAAGCTCAGTCATGATCGATCCCTACGGTGTCGTGTTGGCCGCGGCTTCGGCCGAGCGCGAGGAATTAATCTTCGCGGAAGTGACGCGCGAAGTGCTCGATGAGGTCCGGGAGCGAATGGCGGTTTTCGCGCACCGGCGGCCGGAGCTGTATGCGCCGCCCTCTGCCTAACGAGTGGTGAGATGCAGGAAGAGCCGTCCCGGTTCGCGCTGCATTCGACGAGCGACTTTAACGTCCGTCGTTTTTGATCAGTGATCCAAGCTCAGGCCCGCTGTCCGGGTCGCGCATGTGCTCGAAATCCACTGCGAGTTCGAAGTCGCCCGCGACTGCCTGCCCGTTGTTTTGCGCCGGGATGAAATGTTCCTCATCCATCACATCCAACAGCACGCGTCCGCGACCCCCGTTAGGCGGCGTCTCCGAGTCGATTTTTTTGCTGGTGATTTTTCCCTGTGCATCCAAATGCACATGCACGATTGCGGCCGGGTGCGCACCATACTGGGTGTGATATTTATCCCGGAGCGCATAAATCTTTCGCCGAAAGAGCCCGTCCGAATCGACCATTTGCGGCTGCATATAATTGGACATCGCGGCGATTTTGTCGCTCTCGGCCGTGACGAGCGAGACGGCGATCGTCGGTTTGCCGTTCGCGATCAGGAAAAGAACGGTCCCGCCCAGCATTACAGTCACCGGCTTTCGGTCGATCACTGCCGGATTGAAATGTCCGTGGTAGAGCGCGAACTCGACTGCGTTGCCGAAGTGGGTTTCGCCCTTCCCAGCGAGGGTGGAGATGTGCCCGGGCTTCCCCGCAGGCGAAACCTCGCAGTAGAATTTCACCGCGCCCTGCTTCTGCGCCGCCCGCTCCTTTGCCGGGTAGTGCAGCTGCATCGCGACCGAGTCAGGTCCCTGTCCGATGGTGGCTGGATGCGTGCCGTCACCTGCGAAGAGCGAGAGAGGCAGGAAGAATAAAATGCCGGTAACCCGCAGGAGAACGTCTTTTTTCATGGCGGCGAGGAGTAGCAGGTGACTCCAAGGCCGGCAAGCATGTTCCTCTGGGAATGTTGCCTTGATCGTTCGCTCGCTTTTATTGAGCTCAGTGAAAGCAAAGCCGAAGCGGGTCAAGGTCAAAGATCGCATGCAACGGCATTACGAGTATTTGCTCACGAAGCCGACCGGGAAAGATTTTGCGCCGGGATTCAAGCCGCAGCTCACGCCGAAAGAGATGCTGCGGCTGGGTGTTTTCGGCGGGAAATACATGACCGATTGCCAGGAGGAGTTCCCTAACGACTGGTTCGAGAAGGCGAAACTTTGTCACGAGCGGCATGATCCGGAGCTGAATTTTTTCGGGGTAAATGGTTCACAGCCACTCGCCGTCTGGCGCAAGAAAGGCTGGATCCATGACGAAGATCCGCGCGGCTGGTTTCAATGGTATTGCCGCTATTACCTCGGGCGGCGCGGATTGGATGACGAGCGCCAGATCAAGCGCTGGCGGGCGGTCCGTCGGCATGTCGCGCAGTTGAAAAAGAACTGCGGGCGGGGGGACTTCGAGTGCCGTCCGAAGCAGCGTCCGGCGTTGCTGCACTGGGCTTACGATTCACGAAAAATGTGAATCGTTAGGCAGTGTTCAGGCTGGCGCAATAGGTGGCATGCATCGCGTCGCTCACCTCCACGAGCCGCTCCTGGATCCGAGTCAGGTATTCGTGTAAACCCGACTCGAAAACCTCGCCGATCGTGATGTAGTCCGCGTCGGAGCGGAGCCGGCCCGAAAGTCGCTCCGCCTCGTTGCTGTAACGGCTTTCGTCGACCCCTGAGATGCGGTGGAGCGCCTCGTCGAGGCCGTCGACGCAGAAGCGGATCGAGCGCGGAAATTCCTGATGAGTGATGAGGAATTCCGCCACTTTCCACGGCGCGACCTGCCCGACATAAAGCTTGCAGTAGGCCTCGAGCGCGCTGACCGATTTGAGGACTGCCATCCACTGGATCGTGTCGACGTTGCCGCCGACATCTTCGCCCGATGGCAGGAGGATGTGATATTTCACATCGAGGATTCGCGAAGTGGAATCGGCCCGCTCGAGGAGCCGGCCGATGCGGATAAAATCCCAGCCCTCGCCATGAGTCATGGTCGCATCCGTGATCCCCTGGAAAAGGTGCGAGCCGAAAATCACCCGCGTGAAAAACTCGTGTGGACTGGAAGCGAGGAGCTGCTTTGCCTCGTCACTTTGTACGAAGAGGTAAAGCCGGTTGACCTGCTCCCACATTTCGCTCGAGATCTGTTCCCGGGTGGTGCGGGCATTCTCACGCGCGAGGGTGAGGCAGGAGAAAATTGAGTTCGGATTTTCCTTCTGGAGGGTGAGAAAATCGATCACAGAAGTTTCGTCCGCCGCCCCGTAAAGTGAGTCGAAAAGATCCGTTTCCTCGAGCGTGGCGATGACGGGTGCCCAGTGCTGCATGGCATCGGCTTCCCCGCCGAGGTCGAGGAGTAGCTGCAGATTCACATCGAGAATGCGGGCGTCGTTTTCCGCCCGCTCGATATAGCGGCTCATCCAGTAAAGAGAGTCAGCGACGCGGCTTAGCATACGCGAAACATTTTACCACTGCGCCACCACTCCATTACTCCGTCTCTTCTTCCACCACCCACGTGTCTTTGCTCCCGCCGCCTTGGGAGGAATTGACGACCAGCGAGCCGGGCCGCAAAGCCACTCTCGTTAGGCCGCCCGGGATAATCGAAACCTTTTCGCCGCAGACGATGTAGGGACGCAAATCGACGTGCCGCCCCTCGATTGCATCATCGCAATAAGAAGGCGAACGCGAAAGAGCGACGATCGGTTGCGCGATGTAGTTGCGCGGATCTTTCCGGATCCGCCCGGCGAAATCTTCCCTCTCGGCCGCGCTTGCCTGGGAGCCGATCAACATCCCGTAACCTCCGCTTTCGTTGGCCGCCTTCACCACCAGCTCGGGCAGATGCTCGAGGATGTAGCTGAGGTCGTTAGGCTGCGACGCCAGATAGGTCGGGACATTCTCCAGAATCGGATCCTGCTCGAGATAATAGCGGATCATCTTTGGGACGAAATGATAGACGACCTTGTCGTCCGCCACGCCCGTTCCGATCGAATTCGCCAGGCTGACGCATCCGTGGCGATAGGCATCGACCAGGCCGGGCACGCCGAGCGCCGAATCTTTCCGGAAAACGCGCGGATCGAGGAAGTCGTCGTTGATTCGGCGATAAATGACGTCGACCGGCTTGAGGCCTTTCGTCGTCCGCATGCGGATGCAACCATCCTGCACGACGAGATCGCGCCCTTCCACGATCTCGATGCCCATCGAACGCGCGAGGAAGGAGTGCTCGTAATAAGCCGAGTTATAGATCCCCGGAGTGAGGAGAACGACGGTCGGTTCCTCCGCGCCCGACGGTGCGACGTAACGGAGCGCGTTAAGCAAATCCTGGCTGTATTCTTCGACTGGCCGCACCCGGTATTCGGAAAAAAGAGCGGGAAAAATCCGCTTCATCGTCTGCCGATTCTCCAGCACGTAGGAGACGCCGGAAGGGCAGCGCGCATTGTCTTCCAGCACGAGATAATTGCCGGAGGGATCGCGGATTAGGTCGGTGCCGCAAATGTGAATGTAAATGTTGCGCGGGACATCGAAGTGCATGAATTCCGGCCGGAAATGCGCCGCTTCCCAGACGATCTGCTTCGGGATGACGCCGTCGCGGAGGATGTTTTGCCCATGATAAATGTCGTGCAGAAAAAGATTGAGCGCGGTGATGCGCTGAGTCAGCCCGCGCTCGACCAGGTCCCATTCGCGCGCCGGGATGATGCGCGGGATGAGGTCGAACGGAAAAATACGCTCCGTTCCCTGCTCATCGTTGTAGACGGTGAAGGTCACGCCCTGAC
>DASXDC010000221.1:0-2921 GCA_036490855.1 Chthoniobacterales bacterium | reverse complement strand
ACAGCTTCGGACCTTTGCCTTGCCGCGCATTCGCGAGCCTCGTCGGACTGGCACTCGGTTTCGGCGCCCGGCGAATTTTTCAATCGGGAAATTTCTCGACTCAAGCTTCGGAATTTTCGAGGGCAACGGCCGGACGACAGTGCGCATCCGCTTCCGGCCTTTCGCGGCGCAGCTGGTGCGCGAGCGCGTCTGGCACCACTCGCAAAAGATCAAGGAGCGGCGCGACGGCGGGCTGGAGTTGCAGTTGCAGCTTGGCAGCCTGGCGGAGGTGGAGCGTTGGATTCTGAGCTGGGGCGACGAGGCGGAGGTGCTCGAGCCGGCGAAGTTGCGACAGCGCCTGGCGGAGATCGGTGGCCATTTTGTCGAACGTTACGCGGTGAAATGAAACCGGGAACGAATTTGCCTAACGACGCGGTCGTGATCGAGGAACTCGAGGTCGAGGGACGAGTCGGCGTGACCGACGAAGAGCGGGCGCAGCCGCAGCGGCTGACGATTTCTCTTACCCTGCAAGCGCCAAGCGGATTCGCTGACTTGGGCGACGACTTGGCGCGGACGGTCGATTATGCCGTCGTTTGCGAAGAGGTCCGGCATTTCGTAGCCGGGCGGCAGGACAAGCTGATTGAAACCCTGGCGCACGAGTTGGCGGAGCATCTGCGAAAACGCTTCGCACTGCCGCGGATCGAATTGGAGCTGCGGAAATTTATTCTGCCCGAGACCCGCTATGTCGCGGTGCGTCTCACGCGGACGGCTTGAGATTCGCTTTTCGCGATGCCGTCCATAACTTCCCCGCGTGCAAAAGAGCAATCTCGTACGCGATGGCGACGGCTGGGAGACGGTGGGGAGCAAAACGCATTTCACCAGTGCGCATCTGACCGTCGCGACCGATGAAGTGCGTACGCCCGCGCAGCCTACGCCGCGCCGGTGGTCGGTGGTTCATCGCAAGCCGGCGGTCGTGATCGCGCCCCTGACTGCGGCAGGGAAATTCGTCCTCATCCGCGAAGAACGGATTCCGATCCGGGCGGCCATCTGGTCGATGCCTGCGGGGCAAATCGACGAGTCGCTCGAGCCGGATAAAGCCGCCATCGAGCAGGTGGCGCGACGGGAGCTTAGGGAGGAAACCGGCTATGAACTGGAAGCTCCGGCGGAATTGATCTCGTTAGGCCACTTTTTCTCTTCACCCGGGATGACGGACGAACATTGCTATCTCTTCCTGGCCCGGCCGGTGCGGAAGAGCGCGGGTGGCGCCCAGCATGACGCGGCGGAGGCGATTATTGATTGTCGCGAATTCAGCGCTGATGTCGTGCGACAGATGATCGCGGGTGGCGAGATTGGCGATTCCAACACGCTCAGCATCTGGGCCCGGCTGGTCGCGGCCGGCGAAATCTTTCCCTAACGATGAAGATGCGCGACATCTTCTCCTTTCGCGACCCGCCGGAAAGCGAAACGTCGAAGCCCTTTCTCGAGCATCTGGAGGATTTGCGCTGGACGATCGTGAAGATGGCGGCGGTCCTGCTGGTGGCGATGTTTTTTTGCTTCGCTTTTCGCCAGCACCTCGTCCTGATTCTGCAGCGGCCACTCTCCGAAGTCGGCGGGCAGGTTGGGGCTCTGCGCGCGCTCGGCATTACGGACTCAATTACGGTTTCGTTCCAGCTCGCGTTCTACGCCGGGATCGTCCTTTCCTTTCCCTTCCTCCTCTATTTTCTCGCCCAATTCGTTCTCCCAGCCCTGAGCGCAGTGGAGAAGCGCTTTCTCTTTCCCGCCATCTTCGTCAGCTTCGCGCTCTTCCTCATCGGCGTCGCCTGCTGTTACTATTGGCTCCTGCCGAAAACGATTCTCTTTTTCTTCCGCGACACCCAGTCGTTAGGCTGGACACCGATGTGGACCGTGCAGCAATACTATTCCTTCGTCACTCGCTTCGTCCTCGGCTTCGGTCTGGCTTTCGAGTTACCGGTCGTGGTCCTGGCGCTGGTGAAATTTGGTCTCGTCACCTATGGCTTCATGGCCCGCACCCGGCCCTATGCGATTGTGCTCATTTTTGTCCTCGCCACCATCATCACGCCGACGCCCGATGTCCTGACCCTGGTCGCGATGAGCCTGCCGATGTGTCTGCTTTACGAGAGCTGCATCTGGATTGCATGGTTCATGCAGCGCAAAGCGGCTCGCGAAGCCTCGGCCTAACGAGTGGAAACGCCGGCGGTTTACGAGCTGATCTTTCGCGTCTTCGCCTTCGTGCTCGGCGCCGCTGTCGGTTCGTTCCTCAACGTCTGCATCTATCGGCTGCCGCGCGATCTCTCGGTCAACGAGCCGCGGCGCTCATTTTGCCCGGCCTGCAGAACCCCGATCCCGTGGCACCAGAATCTGCCGCTGCTCAGCTGGCTCTGGCTACGCGGGAAATGCGCGCGCTGCGGAAACCGAATCGCCTTCCGCTACTTTGTCGTCGAGCTACTGACCGCGCTGCTTTTCCTTGCGGTCTGGATGGCTTTCCGATGGGAAATCGCGCTTGTTTATTGGGTCTTCGCCGCCCTCCTGATCGTCGCGACCTTCATCGACTTCGAGCACTTCATCATCCCGGATGAGGTGACGATTGGCGGGACGGTCGCCGGCGTCCTCGCGAGCTTCGCGCTCCCGGCCCTGATGGGGGAAACATCACGGTGGCGCGCTCTTCTTCAGTCGTTAGGCGCAGCCGCCCTCGGTTATGCCTTGCTTTGGATCGTGCTTGAGGCCGGGAAGAAAGTGTTTGGCAAGAAGCGCATCCGGCTGGAGGCACCGACGCCATTTAGCTGGGTGCGGACGGGGGACGACGCGGAGTTCGTCGTCGGGGAAGAACGCGGATTGTGGAGCGACCATTTCGCACGTGAGAGCGACCGGATGTCGATGCTTTGCAGCGAAGCAGAGGTTGATGGCCGGCGCTTTGAAGCTCC
>DASXDC010000220.1:0-12965 GCA_036490855.1 Chthoniobacterales bacterium | reverse complement strand
GGTGCATCGCGCTCACGGTGCGCGCGGTTTCGATCGCGGCCAGCGGTTTCGAGTCGTCGAAGTCCTTCGCGATTTGGTCCAGCTCTTTCACCAGCCTGCCGGCGAGATCATAATCTTTCACCTCGAGCGCCGAGATAAGCTGATAATTCTTCTGCGAGAAATCGAGCACCTTGCGTTTCTCTTCCCGTGGCAGGGTGCGCACTTCGGGCATGAACTCGCCGACGCTGAACGCTTCCGCGAGACGCTTCGAAGCGCTTTGCAGCTCGTCCTTTTGCAGGAGAAAACGGAAAGCCTGGATGCTCTCGCGCACATCGCGGATCGCCTCGTGCGCAAGGGAATCGAGCGTCCCGACGGTCGGCGGCAAGCCGCTGCTTTTCGCGAAGAGATCTTTCGTGTCCTTACCGACCTCGAGCTTGCTTTCCCCGCCGCTGAAGATGGCGCGATAAAAGCGAGTCCCGATCAGGACGTGCTGGAAACGCCGTTGCAAAAATAGCTGCATGAAGAGCGCCTGGAATTCGATCTTGGCCTCGAGCGTCGTCAGCTCCTTCTTCGCCTGGTTCGTCTTGATCGTGGCCAGGATTTCTGTCAGGCGCGTGGTGTAGGGCTGCACCGCCATGTCGCGCGCGAGCTGCTGCTCCTTCGCCCATTGATCGGAGGTAGTTCGATCCTTCGAAGGGGGCGCACTCTCAAGACGATTTTGCTGTGCGGCGACTTGCGCGTTCCACTCGTTAGTCTTGCGTTCCTGCTCGAGCGCGACGTTGGCCTGGGCGAGACGCTGGCTTGCGTCCTGCGCGCGCCAAACGCTGTAGACGGCATCGGCCAGCGCGTCGCAGAGATGGGCGTCGATGTCGTAATTTGCAGCCCGTTTCAGAAGCCGAAAGGCCTAGTCGATATTCTCGGTCGAGGCCTGCTCGGGACTGAGCTTCTCGAGGATGGTGTTGAGAACGGTCTGGTAGCCTAACGACTCCTTGTCCGTCTCGGCTGGCGCGTTGAGGTATTTCTCGAAGCGGGCCTCGAAGAGACGGTTGTTGTTCAGGTTCCAGCTGTGCCCATCCCAGGTCACGATCTCGTTTGCCGGATCGAAGATCGGCACGTCGCCGCCGAGAAATTTCGGCGCGGGCGAAGAGGAGGCCGCCGGCTTGGCATCCGGCGGCGCCGTGGCTGGGGCTGGCGCGCGATCGGGCACCTGCGCCTCTGTGCCTAACGAGCAGAACACGAGCAGTGTCGCGAGGAAAAGACCGCACCGTCTCATACTTTCCGGATATCGCGCACCCGCAGGATTCCCTTTTCGCCGACTTCGATTTTGAAAAAATAGTGCTGCCCCTTTTGGATGTTCATCTGGTTGAACTCCGCCGGAATGAGAAGCGCGAGGATCTCAGCGCGATCACTTACCTCGACCGAATAAAGCCGGCCCTTCTCTGGCGCCCAGGCAAGCTGGTCCGCGACGGTGCCATTCAGTTTGTAGACGTTCCCGCGCAGACTGTCGGCGCTTTCGAGATAGACCGGCACATCGAGCGCCGTCAGGGTCCGATAGGGATCGCTGAGTGTTTTGTAGAGGACCCATCCGCCGACGATGCCGGCGATGACAAGCAGCAGGACTGCACCGAGCCACCACGGATTAACGGAAGAACTTGCCCGGCGGACCACGAGCGCCAAGAGTAGCGTCCCGATTTTCTTTTGCAATCTCCGGGCTCGGAAGACCTCACTCCCAGCGACTGTCGCGCGCGCCAAGATATGCGACCACGATGCCGCCTGCGATGTGCAGCAGGAGCACCCACGCGCAGAGCTCGAAGGCGACCAATTCCGTCGCGCTCATGCTTTGGATGAAATCGTAAAAGCGCGTTTCGCGCATCGTTTGCCAATAGCCCGACCAGCCCCAGTAGGCGGCGATGAATGGCCGGGTCGCGAGCCCAAGCAAGTGTGGCAGCGCGAGTACGGCTCCGGAAAGCGGCAATTGCAATCCGACGAGATAGACGGAAAGAAGCGAAGCGTTTTCCGCCGAGCGGCTGAGGCTGGAAATCGCCAGACAGACGAAGGTCATCGCCGCGTTCGTTAGGCTGAGAATCACAATCTGCGCCAGAAGGTCGCCGGGAAAACGGCAGATCATGCTGACGAAAAACGCCATCCAGGCCGACTGCAGAGCGATCAGGCCGCTGAGAAAGACGACCTTGCTCGCGATGTAGCTGGCCGGCCGAATCCCGGCGAATTTTTCTTTCTCGAAAATCGCCCGCTCGCCCGCGATCTCGCGCGCGGCATTGTTCGAGCCCATGAGGGTGAGGAGGATAACCTGGAACATGATGAGGCCCGAGACGAGGCTGCCGACCCGTTCGGAATGAAGCACAAAGGTCGTCGTCTGGATCAACTCCTGGAGTGCGTTCGAAGGATTGCCGGCCAGATTCTGGATCTCGGGCAATCCTCCCCAGGCGAAGATAACGACGAGACAGGGAAATCCAAAAAGCAGGACGAGCTGGAGCACGAGCTGCCCGCGATCGCGAAAAAAGAGGAGCCAGCGCCGGCGCAGAAGGGTGAGAAATTGAACGCTGAAATCCGGCGTCGGCAAGATAACGGGCGCGACCAAGGACTCGTTAGGCGGGCGGCCTGACTGAAGCGCGTAGCACGCTCTCTGCGTTCTCCAGAGCTCCTGCCACTCCTCCGCTGACCGGGCGGCGAGAATCGGAAAGAGCAGCTCCGGACTTTCGATCTGGAAATATTCGCCTAACGAATCGGGCGCCGCCTGAAAAATTAACCGCCCCTCATAGAGCACAGTGACGGTATCGTGTAGCTCGAGATGGCGCAGGCTATGGGTGACGGAAATGATGGTGCGCGCTTCGACGTGCGCGAGGTGTTGGAGAAGATGCACGATCTCGCTCTCCGATTTCGGGTCGAGCCCGCTCGTCACCTCGTCGCAAAGCAGAAAATGCGGTTCGTTCACCATCTCGAGTGCGAGAGCGAGGCGGCGCTTCTGTCCCCCGGAGAGAATGCCGACCCGGCGGCTGGCGATTTCCGTCAGGCCAACTTCCGCCAGGAAGCGAACGGTTCGCGCCGTCCGCTCCTCGTCGCTCAAATCGCCGACGCGGAGGCGGAGAGCATTCTCGAGGCTTTCCGCGACGGTGAGAAGATCGAAGGCGATTCCAAACTGTGGGACGTAACCGATCTCGTTAGGCGCAAGGTCGTGCCGGTCGAGATCCCGACCCGCCCAGAAAACTCCGCCCTCGTTAGGCCGATGTATTCCGGCGATGGCCTTGAGGAGCGTGCTTTTCCCGCAACCCGATGGGCCGACGACGGCGTGCAACCGACCGGGCGCGAAATGGGCCGTGATCGCGTCGAGCAGCCGGTTTTCCCCCGCTCCCCGCATGGAGACGACACTTAGCTCCCGCAATTCGAGCATGACGGTTGGATCGTGCCGCATCTGCGGTAGCATTGCGAGGCGCCATGACAAAATTTCAGCGACGCGCGATGCAGAGTTTACTTCTTCTTCTCGCACTCATCGTGGTCGTCGCGCTGCTGGCGCGCTTCGGGTCCGGTTGGTACCTCGGAAGCGAACATTTTCGGCGGCAAATCACGAGCGCGGTCGATCGCGAGCTGATGGCCAAGGGAAGATTCACGCCGTTCCGTTTCACCGGCGGCACTTTCTATTCCGACAGCTTCGCGGCCGAGGGAAAGAGGCGCGCCTTTTTCTCCGAGCTGCGGGCTGATCAAATCCGGGCGGTCGTGAATTGGCGCGGCCTGCTCGGTCGGCGCTGGGAGGTTGACGAGCTGAGTATTCAAAACCTCGAAGTGCGATTTGCGGGGCGCACGCCTGAAGGGAAAACGAAGCCGGCACAGCCGAGATCGTCGCCGAAAAAGAAAAAGCCGACCTCGTGGAAGCTCGACTTGCGCAAAGCAGTCGTCGCGCAGTCGTCGTGGCATTGGGGAATCAGCGAAGCAACCTCCGGCAGCCTAACGAAAAGTGGATTTGTCCTCACACCGGCCGAGGGCGGCTGGCTGATCGATGCGAGCAGCGGCCTGCTGGCGCAAACCGGCTGGCCACTCCTCGCGGTCGAGTCCGCTAGGCTGCGCTACACCGGCGGCTCCCTTTTTGTCACGAAAAGTACCTTCCGGGCCGGCGACGGCCGCATCGATCTGGCAGGCGAAGTGAACTTCAGGCGCGCGGCCGACTTCGAGGCGCGGCTCGATCAGATCGACCTCACGCCGCTGCTCACGAGTGACTGGCGAATGCGCCTGCAGGGAAAGCTCGCCGGCAGCGCCAAGATTCACGCGCCCCTTCCGCAAGGCACGATGACGGTCACCGGCGATCTGAATCTGCTCGACGGCCAGCTCGAAGCGTTGCCGATCCTGAACCAGATCGCCACCTTCACCCGCACCGAGCGATTTCGTCACATCACGCTGACGCGCGGTTCGCTCTCCTTCACGAAAAACGGCGACAGCGTTTCCGTGCAAAATTTGATTTTGGAATCAGAAGGCCTCCTCCGCGTCGAAGGCAATTGCACGATCGCACACCAGAAAATCGATGGCATCTTTCAGCTCGGCGTGACTGCCGCAAGCCTGCAATGGCTGCCCGGCTCGCAGGCGCGTGTCTTCACCGTCGCGCGCGCTGGCTACTATTGGACGCCGGCCCACGTCACCGGATCAATCGATCATCCACACGAAGACCTAACGAAACGTCTCGTCGCGGCCGCGGCCGGTGAGCTTCTGCAAAATCCCGAGAAGACTTTGCAAGACGCGGCCAAGAGCCTGCTCGACCTCATCCCTCACTGATCCGGAAGTTTAAAAGACGAAGTTTTCCCCGATTCAAAGGCCGCCTGCACGCTACGGAAAATCTGCTTGAGCTGATCCTCGCTCTCCACCCGGTACTCGATCGTATGTGCGTGCGTCGTCGTCGGATAACTCTTCACCACGCGCTCCCAAACATCATTCGCGCCCACCCGCTGCCCGGCTTCTTTGGCCAGCTCGCTGACGCGGTCGATGGCTGATTGCCCGACGCCGAGAGGCGACTTCGCGGCGATCGGCTCGAGGTAATAGAAGCGCACCGCCATGTTGCCCTGGGTGTCGACATTGACTTCGTTCACGCGCGCCGCGCCATCGACGATGTACTCGTGGCTGCTCACCGATACGATCGCGCGAATCGAAACTTCGTAGGTCCCCCCGGGTAATTCACAGCGCCAATAGGGCAGGCGCGGGATGGGCGTCGCCGTCGCTTCCGCCGAAAGCGAAGGCGGGGGCGACTGGCCGTGCACGAGCGCGACCCGCACGAGGAAGATGAACAAAAGCCAGCGTCTCATATCGCTTCGCAAACCTCTCGCGTGTCGAGGTCGCACGCAGTCTGCCGTTTCTGATTTCCGGGGCAAGCCGATTTCCGCTTGGCTCCGGCGGCAAATCGTTCGTTAGGCCAGGACGTTTCGAAACTCAGACCCGGGGAACGTAGCTCGACTTCGGACGGGATGACGGCATTTTGATCCGATGGATGAAACGAAAATTTTGACCCGGGCCGACATTCCCGAGACTGACAAATGGGATTTGTCGCATCTCTTTTCCGAGACCGGCAAGTGGAGCGAGGATTTCGCCTGGATCCAGACAACCTTTTCCCGCCTAACGAACTGGAAAGGCCGGGTCGGAGAGTCGGCGCAGACCCTGGCGGAGCTGCTCGAATTTGAAAAGGCGCTCGATCTGAAAATTGAGCGCGTCTACCACTACGCCTCTCTCCAGCTGGCCGAGGACAGCGCGAATTCCGAATACCTCGCGCGCATGGGACAGCTCCAGAATCTCCTGACGGTGATCGGTGAGGCGACCGCTTTTCTCGTTCCGGAAATCCAGGCGATTGACGACGAAAAGTTCGCGCAATTTCTCGACGACCCGGCGCTGAAACATTGGCGAATGCGGCTGCACAAAATCCGCCGGATGAAGCCGCACATCCTTTCCGAAAAAGAAGAGCGCCTCCTCGCCCTCGGCAGCTCCGCGCTCGATGGCTACGACGACGCCTTCTCACAACTAACAGATGTCGACATGAAATTCGGCCTGCTGCGCGACGAGAAAGGCGACGAGCGGCCGCTCACCCAAAGCTCCTACAGCTCGTTCTTGGTCAAGCGTGATCATGAGTTGCGGAAGCGCGCTTTTCACAAATTCTACGACGAGTTTCAGGATCACCAGTTCACCCTCGCCTCGACCCTTTCCTATTCGGTGAAAGCGGATGTTTTCCGGGCGCGGGCGCGGAATTTCCCTTCGGCCCGCGAAGCTTCGCTCTTCAAGGACGACATCCCGGTCGCGGTTTACGACGGGCTGGTCGCGGCCGCGCGAGCCAACCTGCAGCCGCTTCATCGCTACTACGAGCTGCGCCGGTGCGTCCTCGGGCTCGACGAACTGCACGCCTACGACACCTATGTGCCGCTCGTGGCCGAGATTGAAACCGACGTTTCCTTCGATGAAGCGATCGAGAAGGTTCTTGCCTCGCTCGCCCCGCTCGGACACGAATATGTCGACTCGTTAGGCGAAGGACTGCGCGGGCGCTGGTGCGATCGTTACGAATCGAAAGGCAAACGGAGCGGCGCCTTTTCCAGCGGCAGCTACGGAGCGCCGCCTTACATCCTGATGAATTACAAGCGCGATGTTTTCTCCGATGTTTATACTCTGGCGCACGAGGCGGGACACTCGATGCACACGTGGTTCGCGCATCGCCATCAGCTCTACCAGGACGCCGATTACCCGATCTTCCTCGCCGAGGTGGCTTCTACTTTCAACGAGGAACTCCTCACCCATCATCTCCTCGAGCAGACCGACGATCCGAAGATGCGCGCCTACATCATCAACCGGCAGATCGATGACATTCGCAGCACGCTTTTCCGCCAGACGATGTTTGCAGAATTTGAGAAGGTGACTCACGCAATCGAGGAACGTGGCGAGGCGCTCACGCTGGATATTTTCAAGGCCGAATATCATCGGCTCATCGAGGCTTATTTCGGGCCGGGCGTCGTGCTCGATCCGCAACTCGATCTCGAGTGTCTGCGCATCCCGCATTTCTACAGCGCGTTTTACGTTTACAAGTATGCGACCGGAGTGTCGGCCGCGATCGCGCTCGCCGAGGGCGTGCTGAGCAAGAAGTCCGGCGCCGTCGAGGCCTATCTCGGATTCCTGAAATCCGGCGGCTCGAAATTTCCACTCGAGACTCTGCAGACCGCGGGAGTCGACATGCGAACGGCCGCTCCGGTCGAGAGCACATTGGGTCTTTTCGATCGGCGGCTGACCGAGCTGGAAGAGCTGCTCTAGCGTTCGCAAATTGGCGGTGCGAGCTGCCGCCTAACGACTCCCTTTGCCGCCGCCGATCCGCGCAGGCGCGCGATCTGCTTTTGCAAGAGTCGATGAGGCTCGAATGGCAACTACGCACCGCCTGCGGCTACGCGGAGCTCGGGATGGATCGTGAATCGATCGCGGAACTGAACGCGATCCCGAAAGCGCTGCAGAATCGACCGGAAGTTCTGCAACTGCGCCTCCATCACCTCATGATGCGCAAATCCTGGTCGCGCGCCCTCACCATGAGCCGCAAACTCTGCCGCGTCGCGCCGGAGAATGGCGCCGGTTATTTGCACGCTGCCTTTTGTTTGAACCAGCTCGGCCGCACCGCCGCGGCGCGTGAGATGCTCCTGCAAGGCCCGCCCGCGCTGCGCCGCGAGCCGATCTATTATTATAATCTCGGCTGCTACGAAGCACTCCTCGGGCTGCGATACGATGCGCAGCGCCACCTCGAGATCAGTTTCCAGATGGATAGTGCCTTTCGCGAGATCGCAAAAAAAGATCCCGACCTGCAGGCGGTCCAGGCTTTTTTGTAGCCCGCCGGACGAGAATCGCGTTGCGGCTTTCGCGCAGGCAGTGAACATGGTCTGACTTTGCCATGCCTAACGACACCGCCGCTCCTGCCACCGTTTACTCTCGCGCTAACCCGTTCCCGGCGAGGATTGTCGTTAATCGCCGGCTGAGCAGTCCCGACTCGGAAAAGAACACGCGGCATTTCGAGCTCTCGCTCCAAGACTCCGGCCTCAGCTTCGAAGTCGGCGAATCGATCGCGGTCTATCCGACAAATTGCCCCGACCTCGTCGATGAGATCCTCACCGCACTCTGCGCGAAGGGTGAGGAAATCGTGCCTAACAATAAGGGGGTGCCGACCACTTTCCGCGAAGCGCTTCTGCGCGATTACAGCATCACCCAGCCGACGCCGAAGATTCTGCGCGCGATCGCGGAACGCGCCTCGGCCGCGCCGCTTCTGAACGAATTGCTCGACCCGGAACGACGGCACGACCTCGACACCTACCTCTGGGGCATGGAGATCATCGATTTCCTCCTCGAACATCCTTCGGTCAAATTCGAGCCGGCCGAGTTCGTTAGTCTGCTCGCCAAGTTGCAGCCGCGTCTTTACTCGGTCGCCTCCAGCCTGAAGGCGTTCCCCGACACGGTCCATTTTATCATCGATGTCGTGACCTACGAAAGCCACGGCCGGAAACGCAAAGGCGTCTGCTCGACCTTTCTCACCGATCGTTGCTCTGATTCACCCGCGCCGGTCTTCCCGAGCAAATCGAAATTCCATCTCCCGCAGGATCAGAACGCGCCGATCATCATGATCGGTCCGGGCACCGGAGTAGCGCCGTTTCGCGCGTTTTTGCAGGAACGCCAGGCGATCGGCGCCCGCGGCAGGACGTGGCTTTTCTTCGGCGCGCAACGCGAGAAGAGCGATTTTTATTACCGCAAGGAATTCGAAACATATCTGAAGGAAGGCTGGCTGACGCGGCTCGAGACTGCTTTCTCGCGCGATCAGGCGCACAAGATTTATGTGCAGGATCGGATGCTTGGTTCGTCCGGAGAGTTGTGGCAGTGGCTCGAGGAAGGCGCCTATTTTTACGTCTGCGGCGACGCAAAACGAATGGCCAAAGATGTCGATGCCGCGCTGCGCCAGATCGTGCACCAGCAAGGCGGCCTCAATCCTGAGGAAGCGAACGAATACGTCGAGAAGCTGAAAAGCGAGAAGCGCTATCGGCGCGACGTTTACTGAGCGGCGGAGCTAAAGCACGACCGGCTTGCCTTCGGTCATGAGGAGGACTTTCTGCTCGACGCCGTTAGCGCGCGCACTTGAGAGCAGCCGCTGCGGCGGTTCATCGAGCGGTTCAAAGCCGAGTCGGAAAGTGCCGTAGTGCATCGGCACGAGGGTGCGGCCGCCAAGTTCCAGAAATGCGCGCACCGCCTCCTCGGGATTCATGTGCACTTCGCGTTTGCTCGGCGCGTCATAAGCCCCAATCGGCAGCAGGGCGATCTCGATCGCGAAGCGTTTTCCGATGTCCTTAAAACCGGAAAAATAAGCGCTGTCGCCGCAGTGAAAGATCGAACGATCATGCGCCTGGATCACAAACCCGCCGAAGCCGCGATGTTGATCGTGCAACATCCGCGCGCCCCAATGATGACACGGTGTCAGCGAAATTTTGAGCGGCCCGAGCTGCACGCCCTGCCATTCGTCGAGCTCGTGCACGATGTTGAAACCGAGATCGTGGACGAGATTTCCGACACCAGTCGGGACGACGATCGGCTGATCGGCCGCGACCCGGCGCAAGGTACGGCGATCGAGATGATCGAAGTGCGCATGAGTCACGAGGACGGTGTCAATCGAAGGAAGATTATCGATATGCAGACCGGGGCGCTTAAGCCGCTTAATCACGCTGAGCCACATCGACCAGTTCGGATCGATCAGCACGTTCAGTCCGCCGATTTGAATGAGGAACGAGGCGTGGCCAATCCAGGTGATGCAGATCTCGCCCGAGCCTACCTTTGGAAAAAGAGGATTGGCGCGGAGGCCGGAGCGCTTGGTGAAAAGCGACGGGATCAGGACTTCGGTGAGGAAATTGCGCTTGTGCCAGTCGAGACCGGGTTTGAGCCCGACGCGACGAGCGGAGGGCTTGGCGGCCCCATTGCCTGCGCCGGCCCGGACGACATGAGTTCGCTTCCTTCGCGAAAAAGGTTTCGGCACAGCCGTCCAACCATATAAAACAACCGAAGTGAAGCAATCGCTTTGGCAGGAACGGCGGAAGGAAGCTTCTTCGATAGAGCGGCGATTGCCTCTCGCCTAACGAATCGCAGTCCGATGAATTTTTTTGCTTCCCCTCGGCAACCGCTCGTCGGTCTCGCGCTCAGCGCTGCCGCCGGAATTGTGCTCGCGGAATTTCTCATCCTGCCAATCGGCCTCGGCTGTCTGGTGGTGGCAATTCTCGCCGCCACCGTTCTTTTGCGACCCGCGGCCTGGCTGACGCAGCTCCTCGTGGTCGCGACTTTTTTTGTTCTTCATCTCGGGCAAATCACCGACTCACCCGGCAAAACGCTCTACGCGCGGGTCGGAGAACGCCCGCGGCCCGTGACGGTGACCGGCATTGTCGCGAGCGAACCGAAAATTTCCGGTAACGACTTTACAACTTTCCTCCTCCAGCTCGAGACGATCGATCTTGGCCGCGGCGCCGAACCCTGCGCGGCCACCGTGCGGGTGCGATGGAAAAGTAACCCGCGCTTTGGCGATGCGCTCCGGTTGCAGGGAGTGCTGGAGCCGATCGAGGCGGCGCGAAATCCGGGCGTCTTCGATCTGCGCACATATTTTGCGCGGCGCGACGTCTTCCAGAGCGTCTTCGTCCGCTATGTCGAGAGCGGCGTCGTTCTGAGAACGAATGGCGGCAATCTTCTCACCCGCAGCGCGACTCGCGCGCGGGAGTGGATGCGTGCGACTCTCCACCGCGGCCTCGACGATTCGCCCGCCGTCGAAGCGCTGATCGACGGCATGGCGCTCGGCATTCGACACGATACGCCTAACGACATCGAGGAGCCGTTCCAGCAAACCGGTACGCTTCACCTTTTCGCCGTCGCCGGTCTGCACGTCGGCATCATCGCGCAGCTGCTCTGGATCGTGGCCTCGCTCCTCCGGCTCCCGCGCCGGGCGGCCGCAGCCTTCATCATCCCGTGCCTCTTTTTCTACTCGGCCGTGACGGGCTTCCATGTCTCGAGTGTGCGCGCGGCGACGATGGCGGCGCTGTTGTTAGGGGGAATCTTCTTCGATCGTCCCGTCCTCGCGCTTAATAGCCTGGCCGGAGCTGCTCTGCTCATTCTCGCGATTGACAGCAATCAGTTTTTTACGTCCGGCTTCCAACTTTCCTTCGCGGTCGTGGGCGCGATCCTTCTCTGGCAGAGCGGCATCTTCCGCCTCCTCTTGCGACCGAGCGCGACCGATCCTTTTCTGCCGCGCAGTCTCGTCAGCCGGCGGCGGCGCGTTTGCGAAGGCGGCTATCGCTGGGTCGCGAGTGCCATCTCCGTTTCGGCCGCTGCCTGGATCGGATCGCTTCTTCTCATCCTCTGGTATTTCTATCTCATCACGCCGATCTCGCTCCTCGCCAATCTCACCGTCGTGCCGATCGCGTTCTGCATGCTCGCGGTCGGGTTGATGTCGCTCCTCGCGGCGCCGTTTTCGTCTCTGCTTTCGCTCGTTTTCAACAACGCAAACTGGAGTCTCGCGCATCTCATTCTCGGTCTCGTGCAATTCTTTTCGCAACTGCCGGCCGGCCACATCTACACCGAGCGTCCGCATTGGCCACGCGGCGCCCGGGCCGAGATCACTGTTTTGGATGCAGGCGCGGGAGCGGCCGTGCACCTGCGCGCGGCGGGCGCGGATTGGCTTTTCGACGCCGGCAGCGCGCGTGATTACGAACGCTTCCTGCGCGATTATCTGCATTCGCGTGGGATCAATCGTCTCGATGGTTTGGTTCTCAGCCACGGCGATTCCCTTCACATCGGCGGCGCGGAAGCGCTCGTGGAGGAATTTCAGCCGGGACGTGTGCTCGATAACGGCGCGCCCGATCGCTCCCGGGTGCATCACGCGTTGATGGCAAAGTTGCGGCATCGCGAGATCGCAACGCGTGGCGCCCAATTCACTCTTTCGCCAAGGGTGCGGGCACGCATTCTTCACCCCGAAGCAGGGATGAAAGCCAACGCGGCCGACGATCAGACTCTCGTGGTGCAGTTACTGATCGACGAAAAGTGGCGTGTCCTGCTCGTCTCCGACAGCGGCCTCGCGACAGAAAAAGCGCTGCTCACTTTGCCTAACGAAAAGCTGGAAAGCGACATCCTGATCAAGGGCCAGCATTATAGTGGCATTTCCGGTTCGCCGGAATTTCTCGACGCCGTTCGGCCACAATTGATCGTTGCGACTTCACGCGATTTCCCGGCGCGCGAACGGATTCCGGACGATTGGGCCCAGCTCGTGGAGGCGCACGGGATTCAGCTCTTTCGCCAGGATAAAACCGGCGCAGTCCAATTGGAATTCTTCCGCGATCACTGGCGAGCGGCGGCGTTTCTCGATCAGGAAATCTTTCGCAGCAGGAGCCGATAGATTGGCAGTCCCTGAGCGACGAATCGTTTTTCGAAAGTCGTCGGCGGATATTCCTCGCCCATCTCCGGATCCTCAATGAAGGGAGACGACGCGACGGCATCGCGGATTCTTTCAAAGTAACTTTGCTGATCGGTCGCGAGATGGAGGCATCCGTCCGCCGCCAGCAGTTTGTGGACGAGGGCGAGAAAGTCGGGTGTCACGATTCGGCGGCGCTTGTGTTTTCGTTTCGGCCACGGATCGGGGAAAAGGAGATGGACGACCGCGGTCGAACCGGGCGGGAGCAGATACTGAATCGCGTAGGAGGTCTCGATTCGCATCACGCGGAGATTGCGCAGGCCGCGCCGCGCGCCTTTGCGGCAGGCAGTTTCGACGCGGCCCTCGAGCTTTTCGATTCCGACGAAATTTCGCTCCGGGTGGCGCGCCGCCATTTCGATAACAAAACTACCGTCGCCGCAGCCGAGATCCACTTCGAGCCGACCGGACTGCGGAAAAATCTTCGCGAGCTCGAGCGACGCGAAATAATTCTCCGGGATGAGCTCGACCTCGGCCGGCCGAACGAGCGGATCAA
>DASXDC010000219.1:0-7404 GCA_036490855.1 Chthoniobacterales bacterium | reverse complement strand
GGCGCGGGCCAACGCGGCCTCATCCTCCACTGGAGCGGTCAGCGCCGCTTCACCCCCGATCTCCGACATCGGGACGCGATCGGCACAGATTACCGGGCAGCCGCAGGCCTGCGCCTCGATGATCGGCCAGCCGAAGCCCTCGAAGCGTGACGGATAGAGTAAGACCATCGCGGAACTGTAAAGCGCCTCGAGGAGATCGTTTCCCGGGCCTTCCACCTCGACGACGCGGTCGAGGACACCGAGTTCCTCGCCTAACGATCGCAATTGCGAGGTGAGCCGCTGACCGGCGAAAACCATCTGCCCGTTCCAATCGCTCTTTGTTAGGGCAAATATCCGGAGCGCGCCCTCGCGGTTTTTCATCCGCAGATTCGAGCCGACGTGAAGAGCGAAAGGCCGCGCCGGATCGAGGCCAGCGACATGCGCGAGATGAACTCGTGCAACCGCCGGCGCCTGCGGGCGATAGGGATAATTGAGTCCATGATGGATGACGCGGAGCTGCGGCCCGCCCTCGCGCCGGCCAACAATCCTCTCGGTATCTCGCAAAGTCGCAGAGGAGACGCAGACAATCGTGTTCGCTCGACGCAGACCGGAGACGATCCAACGCTGGAGAATTTTGCCGGTCGCCGACGCCGGCGTGTCGGGCACTTCGCCAAGCGCGCCCCGGACCGCGAGCAGATCGTGGCAAGTCACGACGACCGGCCGGTTCGTGTGCACGCCATACATTGCATTGGAATGATCGCAGATGTGGACGAGCGCGACGCCGGGGGCGAGGCTGCGTTTTAACTGGCGCGGGAAGAGGAGAAATTTATCGAGATAGCCGAGCCACTTCGCGGCAAACGGACCGGCAGATTGAATTCGGCCGAGAAAGGGTTCCGGTTGGATGAGCTTTGCCGGAACGCCGGCGGCGGCTAACCCGCGAAGCATCATGTTCGCGAAACGGAGCATGCTCTCTTGTTGATCGGCCGGGTAGTTACCGATCAAAAGGACCATGGCCAGGATGAGAGCGGCTGATCGAACCGTGGAGGCGTTCGGCATAGTGGGAACGTCGCGCAAGCCGGCGCGGTGATTCGTTAGGCGCGGATTCTTCCGGCGACGCCCCTGCCGGTCCGTCCGTCACCGGTCGGGCTGCCAGACAGAGTCCCGCAAAAACAACTGCAAATCCCAGGCTGGTCGGTTGCCCAAACGGTCCCTGCAAAACGACAAAGAGACCGGCGCTGAAGAGGAAAAGCGGCATCGTATTTCCCACGCGCACCTGCCGGATGGAAAAGATTCCGATCTTGAAAGTGATCGCGCAGCGCCAGATCAAAAACGCCAGGCCCAGAATCGGACCGCTCTCGAGCAGGATGCGCGACCATTCGTTTTCCGCGAGAAGGAAGGAGGCCTGGCCGGTGAGAAAGCTCGCGCCGCCGCTCGTGCCGACGCCGAGCCCATAACCGCCTAACGGGACCCGGTTCACCACCATCAGCCCTTCGGTGAAGCCGCCGAGGGTGCGATCGACCAGGCCACCGACGACCGAAATTTCATCCGCTGATTCCGTGAAGCGATCGGAAAGAATACCAATGCCCTGCCGAAAAATCGGCAAATAACTCATCGCCCAGAGCAGCATGACGGCGAGAAAAAGATGGCGGCCAAACTTATCGACGAGCGTCGGCCTAACGAGCAGGATGACACCGAGCGACGCAACCACGACCACGACCGCGAGGACAGCGGAACGGCTTCCGGAAACGCCGAGCGCCAGAATCAAGGCGCCGCCCGAGCCGTAAAGGAGCCACGTCTGATAGGGTAGTCGCTCGAGCACGGCGTGGAGCAGAAAGGCCGCCGCAGCGCTCGCGTAGTAAACTGTCCCCGAGATAAATGAAAAGACGCCCGGTGGCCGGATCTTGCCGCCGCCCGCCTGCATCTGGGTGCCTTCACCGCCGGCCGCGATGTTTAGAATCGAATCCGGACTGGCGGCGAATTGCATCGCCATCAGGAGCGCCATCGGGATCATCCCCACGATCGTCCACCAGCCGATGCGCTTCACGTCTTCGAGATTGAAGACAGCCGGGATGATGAAGATAAGCGGGAGGTGCAGAAAGTTGGAACGCACTCCATATCCGGTCACGAAAATGATCGTCTGGATCGGGAAGTACGGGAGCAAGACGATGATGCCGGTCGCCCAGGAAGCCAGGGCGATGATTTCGAGGATAACGATCCAGGCGTTGTGCGGAAAGACGCGCGCCCGCAGCGCGAGAATGTAAATCAGAATCGCGACCGGATCCCGCACGAGGAGGAGCGGCGCGGAAAGCTGCGGCACGATCCATTTCCGAAACGCGCCCTCGAAGACAAGCAGCCAAAGATAAAGCCAGAGGAGGCGACGAATGTTTCGAATCGTCCCCGTCGAGTCGAAGACCTGTGGGAGAGCTTGTGGCGCGGGATGGGCAATCCGCCGGTCGGCGATGGCTTTCATGAATCGAGTTCTCTACCCACCACTTCTCGTGCCACCTCGACAAGACCTTGGCGATAATTTTCCCAGCTAAAATCGAGGGCCCGGCGCTGTGCCGCGGCCTGCATTTCTTCCAGCCGGTCGGGTTCGCGGTGCAACCATCGGAGTTTCTCCTCAATCGCGTCGGACGATCGAATCGGGATGAGGAAACCGTCGACACTATCGGTGATCAGATCGGGCCCGGCGGTGTGCGGCGTCGTGATCACGACCAGTCCCTGCGCCATCGCCTCGCCGAGAACAAGACCAAAACCCTCGTGGAGCGAAGGCAGAACGAGCACGTCCTGACGCTTCATTTCCAACAGGAGCTCTTCGTGCGGAAGGGAAGGAAACCAGCGATGTTTTGCGAGAACCGCCGGCGTCGGAATCGCCTCGTCTACCCGGCGGCCGATCAAGGTAAGCTCGATTTCGCCCTCCAAGCGCGCGGCGGCCTCGAGCAGATAGCCGAGCCCTTTCGCCTGCGTCAGTGCGCCGACGAAGAGGACGCGCAACTTTTCCCGCGCTCGCTCGCGCAACCCCGGCGTGCCGGCGACCGTGCCATAGGGCAGCACCCGCACCGGTGCGCGCAGAGTCGGCGCCTCTGCGAGACTGTTCTTCGCAAAAGTGCTCGCGGTGATCACGAGATCGGCCCGCGCCAGCTCTTCATCTTTTCGCGCCAGCTTTTCTTCGCTATCCGCCAGCGCCCCGAGCGTCGGCGCCCACTCCGGCTGCAGTTCCGCTTCTTCCCGCTGGATCTGCCTAACGACTCGCCAGTGCACGATCGGGTGCTCGTAAATGCAGATCAGGCCACGTTCCCGGGCCGCCTTGAACGTCTCCAGAGCCCCGGCGTCATAGGCATAGACTATTCTTGTCGTTAGGCAGGAAGCGAGCCGCCGCGCCACCCGGCGATCGAGCGAAAGATAAACCGCGTCGACGCTGAACGGACTGCGTTCATTCCGCCCCAGGCCAGACCAGCCGAGCTGTCCGACGATCAACCGCAGCCACTCGCGCGCCGGATAAGCGCGGAGGTACGGCGTGAGTTCGTTAGGGAAAGAACGGCGCCGCAGTTCCTTCCGGAGACGACCGGGCGCGAGCCGGTCGAGCAATCCTTCCTCCTGCCAGGCGATGCAGGTCCAGAATTCAGAAAGCAGCCCTCCCCTTGCAAAAGCGAGCGCGGCCTGACGCACGTTCTGGTTAGCGGTCGGGTGAGAAAGAAGAATCACGTGAGCTTGGAATGAAAAAGAGCGAGATAGGCCTCGGCGATCATCGTGGGATGGAAGCGGGCAAGATGCTCGGAGGCTTGGACTCTCAGTTTTGCTCGCTCGTTAGGCTGGCGCAGCAGTTCCGCGAGGACGAGCGCGAGCGCTTCGGCGTCGCCATTCGGAAACGTCCGCCCACAGGGGCCGATCGCTTCCGACAAACCGCCGCCGCTCGACCCGACGATGACGCAACCGCAGGCGATACCCTCCAGCGCCACAACCCCAAAGGGCTCGTCGTAACGCGAAGGAACAACCAAAATGTCGTGTTCCTGGAGCAGATTCACGAGTTCTGCACCGCGCTTCGGACCGACAAAGGAAACCTGCTCGGAGAGTTCGAGACGCTGCGCCATTTCCTTCATCGCCGACAGCTCCGGGCCGGCGCCGGCGATCGTTAGCCGCGGAAAAACTTCCCGCCCCCGGAGGCGCGCGAGCGCCTCAAGCAAAATATCGACTCCCTTCTCCGAGACCAGCCGGCCGAGAAAAATCAGGTCGGCGGGTCGTTCTGCGACCGGCGTAGTGCGCCGAAAGGCGTCGGCGTCATAGGGGTTGGGAATGATCGTCGACCTCTTCGCGAAACAATTCGCCACCGCGCGGCTCGGTGCGACACTCGTTAGGCGACGGATCACAGTGTGTTTGAGCCGCTGCGCCAGATCGATCCCGAAAGGAGAACGGCAGTAAGAGCCCTGATGCGTGACGATAACCGGCCGACCTAACGACAACGCCGGCCAGAGCGTGCGCAGGCTGAGGTTGTTCTGCCAATAAACGTCGCACCAGCGCAGCACCTCGACCAACTTGCCTAACGACGGCCGACGCAAGACCGGAAACGCGGCGACGTTTTCCCCCGGCGTCTGGGTCACGATCCTGACTTCGTGGCCGAGGCGAATGAACTCCCGCGCGAGCAGAGCGCTGACGGTTTCTATCCCGCCAATGCTCGGAGCAAAGGCGTGCGATGAAATCAAAATCTTCACAGCGCCGGCGGACGACCATTGCGGCCGGTAAAATAATCGCGCACCGCACGCCAGCGTGCGCCGGCGGAAAAGGCGAAACCTTTCTCGGAATCCCGGAGAAAAAGCCGTGGCGTATTGGCGAGGATGAGCAGGGCGCGCAAGGTCGCGGCAACGCGCCCGAAATAATCGCGGACAAGAAAAAGCGAATTGCGCGCGAACAGATAACTGCGCCAGGCGCTCTCGGTCGAGGTCGCGGGATTCGTCACCAACGCGCCCCAGACCATGACCACTTTCCAACCGCACCGTCTCGCACGCGCACCGATTTCATGTTCGTCGCCGTAGGCGAAATAACGCTGGTCGAAAAGTCCAATTTCATCGAGGCATTCGCGCCGCAGCAGCATCAGCGTGCCGTGCGGAACGTCGACCGGCTGTGCCACGCCGCGCGCCTGCGGGGCGACCGGCTGAGGGTATACGCCGTGCCAGCGCGAAAGACGACTGACGAATGGCTCCTCGTATTGCGGACAGGCAAGGCCGACCCGCGAATCCGCTTCCGCCGCCGCAAGGAGGAGCTTAAGGCAATCCGAACCGGGCAAGGCATCATGCGCGCTGATCAGGCAATAGGGATTCGTTTCGGTCCGCAACCAGAGCCGCAAGGCGACGTTGAGCGCGCCACCCCAGCCTTTGTTTTCCTCCAGCCTAACGATTCCGACGGAAGGATCCATCTGCCCTTCCAGGCGCTGGAAAAGGTCGCCCTCCGAATCGTTGTCGATCACGGTGACGCGGAGCGGAATTCCCTGCGCGCGCAGGGCCTCGACGGTCGCGAGACACGACTCAGGCTGATTCCAATGCACGACGAAGAGATCAACTTCCATCATGGCAAAAGAGCGGCAGCGACCGCCGCGGCGAGATGGCTGGAGGAAGCGTGGCGCTGGTACCACTTATAGATGGAGGCGGCGATCAATCCGCGCTCGGAAGAGGTCGGAAGTTGCTCTTCGTTAGGCGCGATAAAAAAAGGGCCTGGCAAAACATCATCGCCTAATGAAATGCTCGATCCCTGGTGCGGCAGGATCGGGATTACCCCGTGTGCACAGAAAGCCGCGAAGGCCGTCGATTTCAGGATCGCTGCTGTCGGCACTTCCGCGCTGCTGAAGTAATCGATCCAACCAAAGGCGGAACCCGCGAGAATCTCGGAAGCCGCTTCGATTTCGATCTCCGGGTGATAATGCGTCGTCACGCCATCCCGCACCGGCAGCAGGTCGCGAATCCGGCGCTCGTTCGTGCCCCCGAAGACAAAGAGCTCCCGCGGGGCAAAAGGACCGTCGAGCAACTGCAGCACGGCCGGGAAAGAACGGAGCGAGCGCTCGAGCAGCGCGCTTCCCCCACAGATGACCCAGCGGTGAGGATCGCGCGCCGTGAAATCGGCAGAGGCGAGATCCGGTTCGCCGAAATTGGAAAGAACGGGATGAACGAAGATCGGCGTCGCAGTCGTTAGGCGAGCCAACTGCAACCGGGAAGGTTCGCTGCTCACGATCGCGCCCCCGGATATCTCGGCGATTGTGCGTGCGATCTGCTTCTGGAGCGGACGCAGCCAAAAGGCGCTCTGGCGCCATGTCCCTCCGGCATAAAGTTCGTGAAAGATCGTCAGCAACTTGCCTGCGGACCGGTGCTCCAGCACGCGCGGAAGCCAGTGGGGAATGCCGCGCCGATCATAGCCATAATTCACGTAGTGTAGAATCGTCGCCGCAAAATCGTGTCGCTCTTCCCCGTTCGCCGGTACGATCGCGTCGTCTTTGGTGACGGAGGCGAAGGTTGTCTTCAGCCCATGGCATTCTTCCAGCCGCAGAGCCAGGGTCTGCGCATAATCACCGACGCCATCGCGGCTCCCGGGCGGCCGCGGAAGGATCTGGAGAATGTTCTTCATTCCATTGTGCCTAACGACTGCAGAGCCTGGCGATATTTTTCGATCGTGTGTCGCGCGATCTGGCTCCACCGATAACGGGCTGCGATCTCCCGGCACTCGGCTGCGAGTTCCTCGTAAGGTGCCAGATTGAGATCCAGGATTTCTATCGCGCGGGCCGCGATTTGCATCGTATCTCCGACCGGCACGAGGAGATTCGCGGGAAGAATTTGGCGCGGGCCGGAAACATCGTAGGCAATGGTCGGGAGACCGGCCGCTAGTTGCTCGAGCACGGCAAGGCCGAAACCTTCGATGTAACTCGGAAACAACGCCATCGTGCAGTCGGCGAGGAGGCCAGGCAGCTCCGGCCCGGCAAAACTTGAGCGACAGGCGATCCCCTCTTCACTCGCGAGCCCCAACTCCTCATGGACGACTTGTTCGTTGAACATCGTTCCAAGAAAAAGAAACTCCGCATCCGGATGACGCGCCCGGATCGCCGCGATGATTTTCGGCCAGTCGCGAGCGCCTTTGCGCGGGCCCCACATCCCGATGAAACAGATTTTCCGCCGCACCAGGCGCTGCGCGGCAGGAGCGGCGCCGGCCGCAAGTGCCTCGCGAAAATCGTCGTTCAAGCCATATGGCTCGACGATCGCCCGGGCCGTGATCGCCAGATCGCGTTCCATTTCCCGGCGCTCGTCCTCGTTAGGCAGATTCAAGAGATCGCATTCCCGGACGGAGCGTTCGGAATCCCTCCAGGAACGCCATTCGATGAAACGATGAAAGGCGCGCCCGAACCAGCGGCCCTTCGGCTGATCCGGCCAGAGCGTCTCCGATTCCTGC
>DASXDC010000218.1:0-8006 GCA_036490855.1 Chthoniobacterales bacterium | reverse complement strand
CTCGAGATCGAGCGGATGCAAACCGTGGAGCAGGAGAACGCCGGAAACGAGCTGATCACGCCCCAGTTCGTCGATAACCGCAGCGCCGGGCGCGCCGGAATTATGCACCGCGGTGAGGATGCGCTCGATCCCGTTGGCGTGCAGGTCGAGCAAAGTCTGGATGAGCTCGCGCGTCTGTTCGCGCACCGCGGGGTTCGGCTGCCCTTCGAGCGCGGCGACGAGTTCCTCGACCCGGCCGAGCCGTTTTTGAAATTCCTGAGTGCTGACTTTGTCCACGATTCTTCTACTTCATCGCGTTTCGACGCTCGGTTGCGCGCTGCGACTACTTACGGCGATTCCACCGGGGGGTCAAAAGAGCGCTCGTTAGGCAAACTGATCCAGCGCCGCGCCCAACCGCTCCAGGCCGCCGCGGACGTTCTCCATCTCGCCGCCGATCCCGAGGCGAAAGTGTTGCGGCATTTCGAAAAAATCGCCGGGCACGACCGATGTCTCGTACTTCTCGCGGAGTAGTCTGAAAAACGAGGCCGCGTCACCTTTCCGCAGCCGAGGGAAAACGACGGTCCCGGCCGGCGGCCGGACGCATTCAAGATCGTCGCGCGAGTCAAGGAACGCATCGAGCAGCGGTCGATTCGTCGCCAGCCGCTCGCGCGCACGGGCGCGAAAACGTGCGAGCTGATCAAAAGCCAGCACCGACATGCGCTCCGCCGGATGCGGCGCAGTGGCAGCGAAGAGATCGTTCAGCAACCACATCCGCCGCGCCAACTCCGCCGGCGCCAGAATCCAGCCGCAACGCAGCCCGCTCAAGCCATAAGCTTTCGTTAGGCTGCTGGTCACGATAAAATTATTACCTAACGAAAAGCTGCCGCCGCCCTGGTCGAAAAGCATCTCGAGATAAACTTCATCCACGAGCACGAGCGCGCCGACTCGTTGCGCCATCTCGCCGATCGCGCGCAGCGTCTCCGTCGGCAGCAGGACACCGGTGGGATTGTGCAAATTCGTCAGCACCACCAGCCGCGTCGCCGGCGTCATCGCCGCCTCCATTTCGCCTAACGAAATCGCGAAATCATCTTCAAAATGTCGCGCGACCCGCCGCACCCGCGCGCCGAGATAATCGAGAACATCGAGGAGCAGCCCGTAGGCCGGTTCTTCGAGCACGACCTCGTCGCCGGGTTCGAGCAAAGTCGCCATCGCGAGATGATTTGCCATCGAGGTCCCAGCCGCGGTCACGACGCACTCGAGGGGTGCGCCCGTGTGCGCGGCGATCCGCTCGAGCAGCGGACCATATCCGTAGCCGCCGCCGGTAATTTCCAAATCTTCCAAGCGCAGGGAAAACTCGGTGAGCAGCACATTCGTTAGGCCGCTGGTCGCGAGATTGAAAGGCGCGGCGGAAGAGAGCTTCGCCCACTCCATGTAATGAGAACGTTTTCGATTCGGCAGAGCGTTCATTAAGTCACAGATAATCGGCAGGTGCATTTTTTGTAGGGCGACCGCTTCGGTTGCCCACGTTCAGAAACAGGGCAGGCGACGCGCCCGCCCTACAATAGTCGCCCTCGCCACATAAAATAGATCGGCAAACCGGCGAGCGCGATGACCAGCCCGATCGAGGAACGCAGCGGGTCGTTCGCGAAGGTCGCCACGACCACCGCCCATTCCGCGACGATGAAAAGCGATGTCGTCCAGGGATGACCCGGAACGCGAAAAGTCGCATCCGCCGCCTGCTCTTTGCGCCGCAGGACGAAGAGACAGATCGCCGTGAGGCCGATGAAAAGGCAATCCATCGCCACAACGTAATTCACCACTTGCGCATACGTCCCGCTGAGCGCGATCACGCTCGCCCAGACGCCTTGCAGCGCGATCGCCACCATCGGTGCGCGCGTCCGCGGATGGACTCGCGCGACCGCTTTGAAGAAGACGCCGTCTTGCGCCATCGCGAAGTAAACGCGCGGCGCGGTCAGCATCGATTGCGCGAGAAAGCCGAAAGCGGAAAAGGCGATGCCGGCGGCGATGATCTGACCGCCGCGTGCGCCGAGCAAGTTACGCATCACGGAGGAAGCCGGCGTGCTCGTCGCTGCGAGATCGACCGCGCCTAACGAACGCAGGTAGACAAAATTTACCGACACATAAACCGCCACCACCCCGAGCACGCCAAGGATCACGCCGCGCGGCAAATTTCTCTCCGGCTGACGCACTTCGCCGCCGAGAAAACTGGAGGTCTGCCAACCACCGTAAGCGAAAAGGACTGGCGTCATCGCCGCGCCGAAAGCGAGCCAGGAAGTCGATTCGTCCAGCACCGGATGCCAGATCGCACGCGAGCCGCTGCCGCGGGTAAAACTCACCACTTCGAGCAGCGCCACCGCAGCAATCGCAGTCAGCGTCATGGCGGATTGGAAACGGCTTCCGGCGCGCACGCCGAGACAGTTGATGATCGTGAGCAAAGCCAGCGCGGCGACCGCGCCTAACGAGGCGTTAATCTGCCAGCCAGTGAGCTCGATGAAGTAACGCGAAAAGGTCACCGCGACGGCCGCCATTCCGCCGGTTTGGATGACGAGCAAAAGCACCCAGCCGTAAACAAACGCGACCGCCGGATGAAGCGCATCGCGCAGGTAAGCGTATTGCCCGCCGACGACCGGCAACCGCGCCGCCAGTTCCGCATAGATAAATCCACCGGCGAGCGCGATCAACCCGCCCGCGACCCAGGCGCCGAGAATGAGCGCCGGCGTGTGCACGCGCTGCGCGACGATGTAGGGATTGATGAAAATCCCCGCGCCGATGATCCCGCCCATCACCGCCATCGTCGTGCCGAAAAGCCCGAGCTGGCGGAGAAGAGAAGGATGAACTTCTTCGGCGCCTACTTCCTTCATCCTCAGCCCTTCCCTTCGTCCCACCATTTGGATAGGCGGGCCTTGGGGACGGAGGGCACGGGATGTTCGGCCGAGCTGTAGTGCGAAGTGGAATTGAAAAGCGTCAGGCGCGCGCGCGCCGCGTCTTTGAAGTCGACGATATTCAACGCGGCCGGGGCTTGGTCGAGATTGTCGCGATAACGTCGCGGATCAAATCCAAGGAGCGAGCTGAGCAAAAGTCGGATTGTGGCTTTGTGCGAAACGACAACGACACCTTCATCGCAATGCGTTCGCACAATTTCCAGGAGCACCGGCAAGGCGCGTGCGGTCACGGCCAGGCCGCTTTCGCCTCCGACCGGAGCGAAGGTATAGGGATCCTCCTCCCACGCCGCGGCTTCCTCGGGGAACTTCTCGTCCACTTCACGACGCGTCATCTGTTCCCAACGCCCATGTGAAATCTCCCGCAAGCCATCGCGCTTCACAACCTCCAGCCCATGCGGTTGCGCGATCAACTTCGCTGTCTCGACCGTGCGCCCGAGCGGCGAAGCATAAACCGCTGCAACTTCTTCTGTCCGCAATCGTTCCCCGAGGCGCCGCGCCTGGTCGCGGCCTTCATCGGAAAGCTCGACGTCAGTCGCGCCCGCGAAGCGATCCTCCGCAGTCAGAACCGTAGCGCCATGGCGAATCAAATAAATTCGGGTGCTCATGGCGGCTAGGGTAAGGGGAAGAGCGGGGCCGGAGCACGCAGTATTTTGGCGCCGCTGCGGGGATCTTGGCCTCGCCGTCGGTGGCACCAAACGCCCTCGCAAGCCCACTTCGGAAGGTGCTTCGGGGCTGCTAAAATCGCGGGATTCGCGGGGTCGGGACCGGCACTGGTGACGGTGGCGCAGGTGTTGGCGGTTGCTCGGTGCGCAGAGGCGAGACTTCGGTCCCGCGGCGGGTGGCGACGATGAGGGTCGATTGCCGCGGGCTCCAGCGGTAGCCGATGCCGAAATGAAGCGGCGCGGGGTTGCTCTGCTGGTAAAGGCCCTGCAATTGCGGCTGGAAATATTGCTTAAAGAGGTCGATCGGCCCGGCGTAGGTGCCGAAAAAACGAAGGAGCCATTTCGATTGATCGAAGGCCGCGACCGGGATGCCGGAATCGTCTTCCACGATCGCCTTGCTCTGCGCGAGGAGGAAGTCGCGGATGTGGCTGAAGCCATTCTCGAACATGAGGTAGGAGGCGGATTTGAGGAGGCTCGCGCCGGTCCCCTTTGCCTGGCAGAATTTCAGGAACCCGGGCTGCTCGCGGATCCCTTCGTTTGAGAGATCGGTCGTGAAGTAATAGAGGGTCTGCGGCGCGGCGCCGGGCGCGCCGGCGAACATGATCCGCACCCCGGACGTGAGGCTTTTCGATTTTTCGTGAGGCGCGGCCGCATGCGGTTGGCCGCTCTTGTCGAGGGTCACGAAGCTGATGTCGGTGATCGTCTTTCCAGCGCGGGCGAGGAAGACGTAGAAGATCGGGAGGGTGCCCTTGAGCTGCTCGTTCTGCAGATCGGTCCTCATGTCTTTGGTGATGAAAAACGAAAAACTCAGCACGCTGTTGAGCGAGCGCTCGAGATTTTGCAGGACGGCGTCGAGCCCCGGTCCGCTGTAATGCGTCAGGTCGGGGAGCGGTCCGATCGGTTCTGTCCCCGCGAGAATGTAGGTGCCGGCGTTGGGAAAGAATTGATTGGCGTAGAGAAAATCAGGGCCGCTAAACATGTAGAAGACCACCGGCAGCGGCTGGGTCGCGCCGGGGAGATAATTCACTTCCCAATCGCGGAGACCGGTGAACTGGCGCGCGGCCAATTTCGCCCAGGCCTGATCGAAAAAATTCGCGTGCTGCTGCCAGGCGGCCGTGCGCTCGAGCGGGAGGAGCGACGAGCCTTCCGCCACCGGCATGCCGGCGAGGAAGCGTGCGGTATCGTTCACGCTCGCCGGACCGACCGGAGCCAGAGCCGGCGGAACGTTCGGCGGCAGGCCGGCTGCGGGAGCGGGAGTTACCACGATCGGCGGTGGCGTCGCCGTTGCAAGAGGTGTCGCGATCTCCCCGGCCGGTGTCTCCGCGACCCGCGGATTCACCGGCAGCGCGCGCCGGACCTCCTGCGCCTGGCTGTTCAGACTCAAGAGGGCGGCGCAGAAAAACATCAGCCGGATAAGATTTCCTGAAATCGATTTCACCCTCTGTGATTCGAACGGAAGAAAGCGCCTAACGAGACGCTTCCGCGGTCGCGCTCGGTTGCGCGGCGCGCGCCATCCGCCCGCGCAAGCTCACGATTTCCGCGAACATGCGCAAGCTGTCATGCACGAGATGCACCTTGCTCCCTTCATGATGATCCCAGCATACCGGGACTTCGCGCAGGCGCAGCCCGGCTCGTCGAGCGAGGAAGAGCAGCTCGACGTCGAAACCGAAGCCGTCGATCTGCCCGTGCTCAATGATCGGGCGCGCGGTCTCCATCCGGAAGGCTTTGAAGCCGCACTGGGTGTCGTGAAACGGGAGCCCGGTCAGGGTGCGCACGATGCGGTTGAAAACCTTGCCGCTCTGCTCGCGCTGCCACGGCTGGCGGCGGCCGATCATTTCGCGATCGAGCGCGCGCGAACCGAAGACGATGTCGTAATCTCCGCTCTCGATCGGCTCGACGATTTTCGGCAGCTCGGTAATGGGAGTTGAAAGATCGGCGTCGGAAAAAAGTGCAATCGGCGCCTGGGCTGCGAGAAGGCCGGCGCGGACGGCGTGGCCCTTGCCGCGGTTTTCGTCGAAACGTAAAACGTGCGCCATTACTTTCGGGTGCCGGGCAAAAAAGTCCTCCGCAACCGCGGCCGTACTGTCGGTCGAGCCATCATCGACCACGATCAATTCCGCCCCCGGCCGGTAATCCTGCAGGTAGCTGAGAAAGGTGTAGAGGTTTTTTGTCAGGCGACAGGCTTCGTTGAAAGCCGGAACGACGAGTGAGAGCGGAGGCGACATTGCCTAACGATGCCTAACCGATCGCTCCGAAGGCCAGCCCGAGGCCATAGGTCACGATCGCTTCGATCACTCCCACGACCGTCATCTCCATCCCCGAGGCCCACCAGGAGCGGATGGTGATGAGCGATTTCACGGCGCCGACCGCGAAGTGCGCCAGGATGCTGATGACGAAGGCGGCGATCACAGCCGGAAATCCGTTCATGAAAAAGAATGGGATGATCGGGATGAAAGCGCCGATCGCGGTCGAGAGGGCGGCGGAGAAGGCGGAAGTCCACTGGTTAGGGAAATGATGCTGGGAAAGACCGAGCTCGCTCTGCGCCATCGCCTGCACCATCTGCTCGGGCTGCTCGGCGAGCCGCTCCGCCATCCGTTGCGCCTCCTCCGGCGAGAAGCCCTGCAGTTGGTAAAAGAGCGACATCTCCTCGATTTCTTCTTCGGGATTTTCTTCCACTTCGGCTTTCTCGCGCGCGATCTCGGCCTCGTAAATTTCGCGTTCGCTCTTGTTCGCGAGCCAGGCGCCGGCGCCCATCGAGAGGGCCGAAGCCATCATGCCGGCGAGACCAGCGATGAGGATGTAATGCTGCTGGTTATCGGTTGCGCCCGCCACCCCGGAGACGATGCCGAAGACTGCGCCGAGGCCGTCATTCACGCCGTAGATGGCGTCCGCTACCCAGCCGCCGCCACGGCCATGCCAGCGTTCGCGTTTCAGGATCGTGTCGAGCAAACCTTTCGGGCCTAACGAAGGCGACGGGGCGCCCATCGTGTTCAAAATGCGCGAGTGCGCTTTTTCCTCGAGCGCAGTCTGGCGGAGGAATTCCTCCTCCTCCGCGGTCGTCCCGAGACCGGCGGAACGTTGCGCTTCATAGCGTTCCTTGTCGCGATCCTCGGCCGCTTCCATCCGGCGGATGGCGACGTCGGCCCCGGCGGCCCGGTTCCACCAGCGATTCAAGCGACGGCGCCAGTCATTTTTCAAAGGGGGCGGCTCGGCCCCGAGCTCGTGCAGTTTTTTTTCCCAGCGCAAGGCGTGGCGCTCTTCCGCTTCCGCCATCCGCAAGAGGATGCCGCGACGTTTCTCGTCAGGCTCGTTGGCAGCGAGGTCGCGATAAACCAGCGCAGTTTCCCGTTCCGCGCGCCAGTTTGCCTGGAGGGCGGAGACCGCTTTGGCGTCTTCCGGCTTCATTTCTCTAGGCTCTATTAGCTGGTTTCACTTCCATTACGCAACTGCGCGCGCGCGAGCGGTGAACTTTTTTCCTCACTCTTCTGCGCCGTGATGACGAGCGCGACTGAGCCGATGATGATCGCGGCAGCCACGGCGGTGCGCAGGCTCAGCGTTTCGCCCGCGAAGAAGGCGCCGAGCAGCACCGCCACGATCGGATTGACGTAGGCATAGGTCGCGACCTTGGATGGATCGCAATGGCGCAGGAGCCAAATGTAAGCGGTGTAGCCAACAATCGCCCCAACCAAAACCAGATAGACGAACGCGCCTAACGACAGGGCGGTGATGCGAGCTGGCTGGAAGTGGCGCGCCTCGCCATCCGCGAGCCCGGCCAAGATCAGGAGCGCGCCGCCGCAGAGCATCGTCTGGGCGGAGGAGAGAAAGGGCGAACTGGAGTTGCGCGCCCGGCGCGAATAAAGCGAGCCGACCGACCAGAGGAACGAGCCGAAGAGGAGGATCAACATGCCCAAACCGGCGCGAGGCGATCCGTTTGCGGGCGGCGCGGTCAAAGCCGGACTGACCAGGACCCCGACGCCAACAAATCCGCTAGCCAATCCCAGCAGCACGAGCGGTCCCGGGCGCGGCGCGCTCCCGATGAGCCAGGCGAGAAGCGCGACATAGATCGGCACCGTCGCGACCAGCAGCGAAGCGAGACCGGACGGAACCCATTGCTCCGCGATCGTCACGCTCCCGTTTCCACAAAAAAGCAAACACGCGCCGACGACAAACGCGGAGCGCCATTCCGCGAGCGACGATTTCGGCGCCCCCCGCCAGCGAGCGATCGCATACATCATGATCCCGGCGAGAAAAAATCGCACGCCCGCCATGAGAAGCGGCGGGATCGATTCGATCGCAAACCGAATCCCAAGATAGGTCGAGCCCCAGATAAGATAGAGCGCCGCAAACGCGGCGACGAGCGCGAGTTTGCGCGGCGCGGTCGCGGGACCGCTCACGAAAAGCG
>DASXDC010000217.1:0-9056 GCA_036490855.1 Chthoniobacterales bacterium | reverse complement strand
CAGCCGTTCGAAATCGAAAACCTCTCGGAGAAATTCATTCCCAGGAATCCGGCGCTCGCGAATCGGCAGATCTTCATCGATACACGCGAGAATTTTCTCGAGGTGCGGGAGGGCGACAAGCTGGTGGCGGAGTTCCCGATCACCCCCGGCTCGAAGACGTTGCCGGCGCCGAAAGGCGTCTGGAAAATTCTCGGGATCGCGACCATGCCCTGGTTCCGACACGACGAAGGCGTCCTTTATCACGGCATCCGGACGAACGATTTCTACAACATTCCGCCCGGGCCTAACAATCCCGTCGGCATCCTTTGGATGGGCTTGAACAAGCCGGGGATTGGGATTCACGGCACGAATAATCCCGAAACGATCGGCCGCGCCGGAAGCCACGGCTGTATCCGGACGGCGAATTGGGATGCCGCCCGGCTTAAGGACATGGTCAGCCCCGGGACGGTCGTGACGATTTTCTAGCGGCCTAACGACGCCACCACTCCGAGCGAACGATGTCGTTAGGCGAAGATTTGCTCGCTTTAAGAGCGAAGCCATTCGCGCGGAGCAAGGGCCGGTAATCGACCAGCCGTTTCGTCTCCAGCCCCGCCACGAGCCGAAAAAAAAGATACATCAGGCTGATGAGCCACCGGCCTCCTAGCCGGCGCCAACCGCGAGGGGGCACACAGAAGTCGGCGATCAACCAGCTCGCATCGGCCGTCGCGGCCTGGGCCAGCTTCGCGAGCAGGGGCGGAAGTGTTTCCTCGTCGAAGCAGTCGAGGACGAAATGCGTCACGACCAGATCATAATGGATCTGATCCAGCTCGACTTCACTGACGAGGGCGCGGATGAAATGGACCTGCTTCGCCTCAAATCCGGCGCGCGCCAGCTCGATCATCCGCCCGCTCGCCTCGATGCAATCAACCTCTGCCGCCGGATGCCACCTGACGAATTCGGAAAGAAAACGTCCATTCCCCTCACCCACGATGAGGACTCTCCGCGGCGTCTCCACGTGCCTAACGAACGCGGTCCGCGCCTCCTGCAGTTTGTCCCCGAAGGCGAGTGTCTCGAGCCAGAGATAATGCGGCGCGACCCGGTCGAAATTCACCGCAGAAAAAAGAGGAGGGCGAGGAGCGGCGTGAGCAGGACCAGATCCGCGAGCGCGGTGCGATGATCCCGCGGCAGGCTTTGGGCAAGATTCAGCCTAACGAGAAGAAGCGCGCTGGCCGCGAGGCAGAACCAGAGCGAAAGAGCGAAATGCCAAAAGATGCCTAACCCGAGCGAGACCGCCGCGAGCGCGTAGCCGATGGTCTTAAGAGCGCGCGCCGCCATGGGCCAGCCGGTCATGAAGGAAGCTTTGCCCTGAGCGGCATCGAGCTCGCGCTCCCAGGCGGCGATCGAGAGACAGTTGTAGGTGCAAAGGATGGCGAAGAGCAGGACTGCGACGCCGAAGGATATCGTTAGGCCGGGAAGCTGGCCGACCACCCCGAGGGTGGTGCCGGCGGCGAAGAGAACCCCGATCGCCTTCTCCTTCATCGGGATTGGCCGCCACTTCCCCCCTAACGAGTGATTGATGAAAAGGTAGAGGCCGCAGATCGCGGCCAGAGTTCCGCCGAGGAGCAGCATCTGCAGATCGAGACTGCGGATCGCGACCGAAACGTCGATCACGAAAATGAGGACGACCGCGATCCACCAGCCGACCATGTGTTCCCGGCAATAGCGGTGACGCAAAGAGATTGGGCTCTCCGGCGGAAGCTGGATCGTATCGGCAAAACGATCCGCGAGATAAATGAGCCAGGCGGTGAGAAAGAGCAGCAGGCGCAGCGACCAGTCGAGATGCGCGCCAAAGACGCGGGCGAAAAGCCATTGCCAGGCGAGCGCGACGATCGGCGCATCGAGGCAGAGGAGATTCAGCCACAGGACCGGAGAATAACCGGCGCGTGGAACGGCGGCCGGCGCAGGGTCGGCGACCAATTCCGGCGCGTCAGGCATCGTCGAACCTATCCAGCGTCTCCGGTCTCCGCAATCGGCCGGGACGCGGCCCGTGGTTCGTTAGCCAAAGCCAGCACCAGCCATGCGTCGCGACGGATTGCGAAGCGCAATCCCGCTTGCCCGTGCTGCCGTTCGGTCATAAAATTCAGAGGGCGGTTGAAATCGTTAGGCAGCCGCCGCTTTTCAGCTTTTTGCCGAGGATCTTTGCCATGAAAAACGGAATTCCAATCAACAACCCAGCGGTCGCCGCGCTCCCAAAGCACCTCCTCCAGTTCGCCGTCGATCAACGCTACGACGAATACACTCCGGTCGACCATGCGGTCTGGCGCTTCATCATGCGGCAGAACATTTTTTTCCTCAAAGAGTATGCGCACAAGGTCTACTTCCAGGGTTTGCTCGAGACCGGCATCTCCTTCGAGCGCATCCCGCGGATCGATGAGATGAACGACATCCTCGGCAAGATCGGCTGGGGCGCGGTGGCGGTGGATGGATTCATTCCGCCGGCTGCTTTCATGGAATTCCAGGCTTACAAAGTCCTCGTCATCGCCTGCGACATGCGGCAGCTGCATCACATCGAGTACACCCCTGCGCCCGATATCGTGCATGAAGCGGCCGGCCACGCGCCGATCATCGTCGATCGTGAGTACTCGGATTATCTGCAGCGCTTTGGCGAGGTCGGCGCGAAGGCGATGTCGTCGAGGAAAGACTTCGAGCTTTACGAGGCGGTCCGGCATCTCTCGATCCTGAAAGAACTGCCAAACTCCGATCCGAAAGAAGTCGAGGAAGCGACGCACGAGGTCGAACACAAACAGAAGGATCTCGGCGCGCCCTCTGAGATGGCGCTGCTCTCGCGCCTGCATTGGTGGACGGTGGAATACGGACTGATCGGACCCTTGGAGAACCCGAAGATTTATGGCGCGGGGCTTCTTTCCTCGATCGGCGAATCTGTGTCCTGTCTCGAATCGCAGGTCAGGAAGCTCCCCTATTCGATCGAGGCGGCGAATCAGCCGTTCGATATCACGACGAAGCAGCCGCAGCTTTTCGTTAGTCGCGATTTCAATCATCTGCGAGACGTGCTGGAGGAGTTCGCGAGTGGGATGGCCTTCAAGGTTGGCGGTCTCGCCGGGATTCGGAAGGCGATCGATTCTAACAACACGGCGACCTGTGAATATTCCTCCGGCCTGCAGGTCTCAGGCACCTTCACCGAGGTCCTGACGAACGCGGGAAATCAGCCGATCTATCTCCGGACGACAGGCCCGACCGCGCTCGCTTTTGGCGGCGAGGAACTGCCGGGGCACGGCCGCGATTATCACAAAGATGGCTTCGGTTCTCCGATCGGACGCTGGCGGGAGACGCCGATCCGTGAAGGCGAAAAGGCGCGATTAGAATTTGAGAGCGGCGCGACAGTCGAGGGAAAGGTGGAGAAAATTCTGCAGCGCGATGGCGAGATGCAACTAATCACCTTCTCGGACTGCACGGTGAAACTCGGCGATCGGATCTTATTCGACCCATCCTGGGGCAGCTACGACATGGCGGTCGGCGGGCGGATCGTCTCGGTCTTCAACGGCGCTGCCGACAAAGATGCCTACAATCAGGTGGCGCTCATCCCGAAGGAGCGCACGATCAAGGCGCCGTCCGACGCCGAACGCAAAAAGCTGGAAAGCCTCTACGCGCAGGTGCGTAAAATTCGCGAACGGAAGATCGGCTACGAACGCCTCGGCGAGATCTGGGAAACCCAGCAGGCCGAGCACCCTGACGACTGGCTCCTCTCGATGGAGATTTTCGAAATGCTGGATGAGACAGAACGGCAGCCGGAGTTGAAAGCGAAAGTAGAACGATTTCTTGAGGAGAGGAAAGGGCGCGAGAAAGACCTTGCGACCTTGATCGGCTGGGGCTTCCGGCTGGTCGATTATCACAAGCAGGGAGCGCCTGCGCACGCCTGATGGGTCGTGCGCGATGATCGTTAGGCGAAAGCGGGCGTTTTTCACCCGGAGGACTGCGGCGACGCGCAGTCAGAGCGCAGTCGCGGCGCATCCGGAGAGGTAGATTTCGTTAGTCGAAACAACAATGGGACTGCGGCAGCATTATCTTTTTGTCTGCACGAATCGCCGCGACGAAAGCGACCCGCGTGGCTCGTGCGCCTGCCGCGGCTCCGAGGAGATTCATGCGGCGCTGAAGAATCGGTTGAAAGAGAGCGGCCTCGCCGCGACGACGGCGCGCGTTTGCGCTGCGAGCTGTCTCGATCAGTGCGCGAGCGGCGTCACCATTTTGGTCGAGCCGGATCATTTTTTTTATGGCCGGGTGACTCTGGCTGATGTCCCGCAAATCGCGGAGGCATTGGGACGAGGCGAACGCGTCGAGCGCCTTGTGCTTCAACCCGCGGACTTGGAACGACGCTGACAGGGCTTTCGACCCGTGCATGCGCGCGATCGGTGGCTGCAAATTCCCGGTGGATTGGTCTTCGTTACCGGGCAAGTTAACCGACTTTTATGAAGCAGCTTATTCTACTCATTTGTCTCGGAGCGGTTTTGTTCCAGAGCGGTTGCGCGATTCCTCCGCCGATCGAGCAGCAGACGCTCCAACAGAGCAAACAGGACCAGTCGGCGAAGAAAAGCGACGACTTCGCCCGCAGCCTGTCGCAATAGGTGACCGAATGGCGGAGCGATTTGAAAACATCCGCCGTTCATCCGATACACTTCGATGACCAACAATCTTTTGAGCCGGCGTTTGGTTCAGCTGGGAGCGCTCGTTTTGATCGGTGACGGAGTAATGGGTCTGCTGAAACCGCGCTGGCATTCCCTGCTCTGGCATTTCGGTCCTCAGATCGCCCGCGCGGCAACCGAGGAACTGGCTGAGCATCCAAAAACGGCGCGCGCAATTTATCTGGCCGAGGCTGCGATCGGTATCGCGGTCGCCTCCTGCCAGACGCCGGAGATCGATTAGCCTGCTAACGCATCAGGTTAGCGCAGGCCCGAATCGCACTCCCACTGCACGCCGGCCATCTTTCCGGCGGACACTTTGACTTGGAACGGACCGTAGGAACCGACGGCGCCGGCGATGCCCTTTCGCGTCACACTATAGTGGCCGGGTGGCAGGAGGATACGGAAATGGCCTTGGCCGTCCGTTTGAAAAGATCCAACGATGCGATCCGACTGTCGTACTTCAAACGTGACGTTGGCCAGAGGCTTTGCATTAGAGGAGCCTTGGATCGTAGGGCCACCATGCGCTGGGCTGATCGAGATAATTCCTTCAATTCCCGAGCTGGCGCCGGGAGATGGGCTCGCTTCCTGAGCCATCAGGACGCAGGAAACCATGGTGGTGAAGAACAGCGATAGCGGGATTAGTTTTTTCATTTGCGGCTCACGATCGCGCGATCTCAGCGCTACCGAAATGCTCGCACATTTGGAAGCATCGCGCGACCTCCCGTGGCCGCACCCCGCCCAGGTGATTGGCCGAAACCTGCCCGCTATTCCCTGATACCTCTTTTCAATTCCCAAACCTTCAGGGCCGCCATGATCAACCGCTTGGTCCGTGCCATTGTTCCGACTGCGGGCAGACGTTGCTCTTCCGCCTCGGCCTGCGCTCGTTTCGTGCGGCGTTTTGGGCTGCGTCGAGGCAATCGGGCGGTGTTTTTTGTTGAAGGCGGGCTGCTTTCCCATGATGCGGACCGATTCATAAAATTATCTGCGAAAGTATTCTCACGATTCGTGGTGTCTGAGGGCCCACCGAGTTGTCCGAACGGCGGATGCCGTGCCGGGTCCAAAGTATGCGGGCTCTTTTACAATCGTGTGACGGTCAGGAAGAAGTTGTGCAAAATTTCTGATCCATCGCCGCGCTTAACGGCGATTCCCTTGCTTCAACTCCCACACGCGAACTGCGGCGAGAATCAGACTGCGGGTCCGGGTGAGGCTGTTGCTCGCGGCGCGCCTCCCTTCATCGAGTCGGCGGGACGCCTTGCACGGACGCCGACGTTTTCCCTCCTGGGGAAAACTACTCTTCGTCGATCTTTGATTACCGGCCGTCTCTCCCTTGTTGAGACCGCCCGAGCTTCGCTCCTGCGGATTCATCGGCGTCGCAATAAGCATCTTGCACGCCAGTCTCTCGTTTTCGCCGTCGGAAAACGGTAACCTCACCTCGACAGATGATGAAACCTCTGGCGGCGAGCGGTCTGAGCCGACGCAGAAAACATGACTTCCTGTTAGCGCGAAGAAACTACCCGACTTGCGCTGGATCAGTTTTTGCGCCGCCTGGCGCAAAATCGAACAATTCACAGGCCCAGATGAAGCCGCCCCTTGGCGAGAGCAGGCGAGACCAATCGACAGCCGGATGAGCTTTCCAGTTTTTCAAAATCAGCAAAACAAAATCCGGAATCGTCCGCATTGTCGGCATGGGAGCTGCTCATAATTATGGTGAATACAACAACGTCCACTGAAAGACACTCCAATGACTACCGCATTCGCACAATCCATTCTGCCTCCGGCTCCGCAGCCTGCTTCGTTCGCTCTCTTGCACTCGATTTTCGTCGAGCCGCTACTCGTCGCGGTGACCTGTCTCTTCTGGCTCGTCATCCTGCCGATCAGTGGCCTCGCTTGCCTGAGCGTCGCGCTTTTCGACAAAGTGCTGACGTTCGCGGGACCGAAAATCCGGCTTCTCGACGGACGGGCTGCCGCCAATCCTCTCGTTCTGCGACGGAGAGCAGCCACCAATGGCAGCAAATCTGCGCAGCCACGTTCGCGGACTGAAGCGGCCCGAACCTAAAGAGAGGTCGCGCGACCTGCTCGATCGCCGATGCGAAGTCAACGGCGGACGTTGCGTTCCTCTCCCAGTCTCGCAATCAACGGGGGTTTTTCCGGCCCTGTATTTATTCTCGACCGGTTGGGCGCGACACTTCAGGCTGGTCGGGATCTCAAGGGTCGGAATATGAAGGCATCGCGATTCACTCGCAGCGCAGGGAATGGAGGCACTGATGGATTGTGATCATACGGCGAACGAAAAAGACGAGCCGCAGCTTCGGAATAAAAAGCCGCGCAAACTGGAGATCCGCGATCTTAAGGCCAAAGCCGATCCGACAGGCGGAGCGCAGGTTCCGAAACGCTCAGACAAGAAAGCCTCTCCGCAGACCGGTGAAGTCGATTTCATGGGTTGGGATTAATTCCGTTTCGGCAAGCGGCGAGTGCAGCACAATTCAGGCACTCTCGGATGCCTGTCGTCGAACGTGATTTCAATACCAAGTTTCGATCGGCCTAAGGCGTGAAACCGACTTCGTCCGCGCGCCACCGAGGGGAGTAATTTTATCGCCTAACGACGGGCACTTCGTCATCCGTCGCCGTAGCCCACGGTGGCGCGCGATCACCGAATGGCTGATTGTTTTCGGATGCGTTACGACGTCGCAGTCATCGGCCTGGGCGGAATGGGCAGCGCGACGCTGGCGGAGTGTGCACAGCGTGGCGCCACGGTTCTCGGACTCGAACAGTTTCCGCGCGGACATTCGCTGGGTTCGTCGAGCGGCCGAAGTCGCATGATTCGCAAAGCCTACTTCGAAGATCCCGCCTACGTGCCGCTGCTCCTCCGTAGCTACGATCTCTGGCGCCGCCTCGAGCGCGAGGACAGGGGCGCGCTCTTGCAGATCACCGGCCTGTTAATGGTCGGACGCGAAAACGCTCAGATCATCGTCGGCGCGCGGCGCACCGCACGGGAGCATCAGCTTCCTTACGAATTGCTAACCGCGGGCGAGATCCGTCAACGTTACCCCACGCTGCGATTACAGGACGATGAAGTCGGGATTTATGAACCCGACGGCGGCGTAATTGATCCGGAGGGTTCGGTGCAGGCTTACCTGGAAATCGCCGAGAAAGCGGGTGCGGAGGTACGTTTCTCGACGCCAATGGAAAACTGGGAGGCGACGAACGACGGCTTCCGCGTTCGCCTTGGCGAAGGCGAGGAGATCACCAGCCGCGCGCTTGTCTTGTCGTTAGGCCCGTGGTTGCAGGAGACGCTCGCTTCGCTGGGCGTTCCGATCCGGGTCCAGCGCAACGTTCAAGCCTGGTTCACTCCCGCGACTAACGAATACGCCGCCGGACGCTTTCCACCTTTCCTGCTCGATCGCGCCGGACTTCCCGCGCCCCTCTACGGCTTTCCTGATTTCGGCGACGGCGTGAAGGCGGCGTTCCATTCCCATGGCGCCTTCAGCGACCCGACCCAAATTGATCGCGCAGTTGACCAGGAACGTGATATCGCGCCGATCGTTAGGGCGATGGACGCATGGATGCCAGGCGCGGCCGCCATCTTTCGCGCTGCCAAGCCTTGCCCCTATTCGTTAAGTCCAGACGCTCACTTTATAGTCGATCGCCACCCCGATCATCCCCGGCTCATCCTGTGTGGCGGATTCTCCGGCCACGGCTTCAAGTTCGCTCCTGTCATCGGCGAAATCTGCGGCGATCTTGCGCTGGAGAACGATTCGCGGCACCAGATCGATTTCCTTTCCCTGCGCCGATTCGCGGGCTCCGCCGAGCGCGGCTGGAAGCCCTCATGATCGAACCCCAATTCGCCGCCAAACAATCCGAGACTGGAAAATTCCAACGTCAGGAGGACGCCTTCAGGGACTGGATTTCGGCCGGCGGCTCGATTCCCGATCCCGCTGGCATTGGCCGCGCCCACCTTCACGCGAAAACCCTCAGAGGACGCGTCTTTTGCCATTACCTAACCTGCAAAAGTCAGTAGATGCCCACTAAGGCGCCTGGGCATTTCGCGTGCCGGACGCGCCCTTTGCGAAAACTTTTTCCTCGCCTGAATGGAACTTGCAGAAATCCCGCCAGTTCAGGATCGCCGACCCTCTCCCCCGCTCGCTCCCTCTGCGACACCGGTGCTTGAAAATGGCTAAGAAGTGGCGGAGCAGCAATCCGGATCGGGAGCAGCGTCCGAAGCAAAGAACTGATCTAGGTGCGCGCCCGTGAGGATTCGAACCTCAAACCTTCTGATCCGTAGTCAGATGCTCTATCCAGTTGAGCTACGGGCGCGAGGGAGGCTAATTAAGAGAGGCTGACGGGAAGGTCAAACTGCGAGAAGCTGCTCTTCCCGCCGCT
>DASXDC010000216.1:0-4536 GCA_036490855.1 Chthoniobacterales bacterium | reverse complement strand
ATGAACTCATCTTCCGGCAGCTGATTCGCCGCGCCTTCGATCATGATGATGTCGTTCTCGGTCCCGACGTAGACGAGATCGAGATCGCTCTGCTCGCGCTCGCTGTGGGTCGGGTTGGCAATGAACTCGCCATTCACGCGGCCGACGCGAACGGCGCCAATCGGACCCTTGAATGGAATGTCGGAAACGCAGAGCGCGGCCGAGGCGCCGTTGATCGCGAGAATGTCGGGATCGTTCTCACCATCGGCGCTGAGGAGGATGGAAATGATCTGCGTGTCGTAGAGATATCCCGCGGGAAAAAGAGGGCGGAGCGGCCGATCAGTCATGCGCGAGGTGAGCGTCTCTTTTTCGCTCGGGCGACCTTCGCGCTTAAAATAGCCGCCGGGGAATTTCCCGACTGCGGCTGCCTTTTCGCGGTAGTCGACGGTGAGCGGGAACCAGTCCTGTCCCTCCTTGGTCGCGGTGGCCGAGACGGCGCTGGTGAGAACGATGGTCTCGCCGCAGGAGACGATGACGGAGCCGTCGGCGAGCTTGGCAATTTTGCCGGTTTCGATGTTGATCTGGGTGGACCCGATTTGGGCCGTGACCTTGTGTTGCATATGGATTTCCTGGATGTGCGAATCCCAGGCCGGTCACCCTGATTGTAGGTTTTAGATCCGCGCCGGAGCGAAGCTAAAACCTAAACTCAAGGTGCACTGACGGCCTGGTCGCCAATTTGTGTTTCTTGGTTGCTCGAATGGCTCGAGCGGCGCGCGGTGAACGCGAGCGACGCCAGAGATAAGGAGAGCTGCGGTTACTTCCGCAGGTTCAACTTCTCGATCACCTGTTTGTAGCGATCGTTTTTCGACCGATTCAGGTAATCGAGGAGGCTTCGGCGCGTGGCGACCATTTTGAGGAGGCCGCGGCGCGAGGAATGATCTTTGGCGTGACTCTTCAGGTGTTCCGTGAGCTGCGAGATGCGGCGAGTCAAAAGTGCAACCTGCACATCGGCGCTGCCGGTATCCTTCTCGTGGAGCTGGAACTCCTTCATATCCATCGTGTCACTGCTTTCTGCCATAAACGAAGGCGCAGTGTAGATGAACTTCGCCGAATCGCAAGTCGAGGCTCAGCGCCCGGGAATGGCGCGCGCAAACAACCGCGGAACGCTCTGCGAGTTCTGCGTCCGGAGAACATCAAGCCCGTAAATGCTTTCCCGATGCCGGCGATCGAAGCGCGCCTGTGCGTAGTTAATCGCATCCTTGGCCGCGTGCGCCCGGGCGATGATGGAATTTGGATTGATCCGCAGCTTTAGCGAAAGCTCGGCCCAGGTCTGGCTCTTCGCTCTCATCGCCAAGATCCGGGCAAAGCTTTTCCCGCTCCCGACCGCGAGCGAATTGGCCACCAGAAGTTCGCCGTAGCTCAAGCCGGTTTCTGTCTGCTGCGCGTCGAGAGTCCCGATCGGGGCGTGCGTTTGCGCGGAGACGGCAGCCGGGATCAGACCGGTCCCGCGCATTACTTTACCGCTTTGAGCGTCCAGCGCATCGATCGCCTTGCGAAAGGCAGGATCTTCCCCGGTCATCGTCCGGGCGAACCGTCGTCCGTGGCTGAAATCTGCCACCGGCCTGCGCTCGTTAGGCCAAGTCGAGGCCGTTGATTGCGCGCGAGTCGACTGCCCGGCGATCGATGTGAGAATTTCCAACGTCGCGAGGAACGGCCAGACCGTTTTCATGGCTCCAGTCTATTTCCGGCGGAATGCCAGAACAAGTCTGCATTTCCCACTCAGCCCCCCAGCCTACCGACCTCTCGCGATGCGATCTGAGCTTGAGCCGGGAGCGATTACATCCGCCCGCGCCGTTGGTAGAAGCGATAGCGGTCGATGATCGATTGCACGTAACTTTTCGTCCCCGGGAAATCGATGTTCCTCTGGAACGCCTTGGCCAAGATCGGCTCCTTCCCCGCCCCTCCGGCCCAGCGCTGGGCGCGGCTTGCCCCGGCGTTGTATTCGGCGAGCGCGAACGGCGTCGGGTCGCGCGCCTCCTGCCAGTGCAGCATGGCGCGGTGCAGATACCAGGTGCCGGCTTCGAGATTAGTCCGCGGATCGAATAACTCTTCGACCCGGAAGTTATCGATCTGTTTCTCCGCCGCCCATTCCCGCGCCGCGATTTCACTCACCTGCATCAGCCCACGCTCGCTCGCGCCGCCGAGCTTTTGCGGATCGAACCGGCTCTCTCGCCAGACGACTGCTTTCACGAGCATCGGGTCGAGATGATTTGCGGCCGCGGCGGCATGGATGAGCTGATCGTATTGCTGAAAACGCGCTGGGCTCAGCCATTCATAGAGGGTGTAGAACGGATCGCCCGAGCGCCAGGCGAGGAGGCCGATCCCTACCACTGCCGCGAGCAGGAGGCAGATGATGAACTTAAAAAGAAATCGAATCATTATCCCGAGCCGCTGGATAAGTTGATTGGTGCGCGGAAAGTCACCGGCAGAATAGATTCACGCAAGGTTCGCGTGATCAATCTAAATAAAATGTCCGCCTTCGCCCGAGTCGTGCTCGATCGCTCCATCCGCCGCGAGCTGGACTACAGCGTGCCGGAAGCGATCGCGGGCAAAGTCGCAGTCGGCTCTCGCGTCCGGGTTCCCTTTCGCGACAAGACACTCCTCGGCACCGTCGTCGCGACTTTGCAGGAAAGCCCGGCGGCCGGGATCAAGCCGATCGCAGGATTGTTAGGCGAAAAGCCTGCCCTGAGCGCGAGCCTGGTCGAGCTCGCCCGCTGGATGGCGAATTATTACTGCTGCCCGATCGAGACGGTGATGCGCAGTCTGCTCCCGCAGGTCATCCGCAAAGCCGAGGTCGGATGGAAAAAGCAGCTCTTCGTTAGTCCAAGCCGCCTTCCGACCGCCGAGGAAATCGAGCAGCTGCGCCGGCGCGCCCCTCGTCAGGCCGAGCTGCTCGAAGCGATCGCAAAATTGTCCGGGCCGGTCCGCGCGGCCGATCTGCTCCGCGACACTCTGCTCGATAACGCCACCCTCCGCGCGCTCGTCAAGCGCGGTTTCATCGAGCTGCGCGAAGAGGCGGTCGCGCGCGATCCCCATGGCCGCGATCAGTTTGTCGCCGATGCCGAACTTTCCCTGAACGAAGAGCAAAGCGCGGCCCTTCAGTTGATCGAAAAGGCGCTCGCAAACCCGGAGGCGCATCCGCCGATCCTGCTCCACGGCGTCACCGGGAGCGGGAAGACGGAAGTTTACCTGCAGGCGATCCGCGCCGCTCTCGCGCGCGGCAAAAGCGCGATCGTGCTCGTCCCGGAAATCTCGCTCACCCCGCAGACAGTCGAGCGTTTCAAGAGCCGATTCACCGCCCAACCGGACATGGTCGCGGTCCTGCACAGCCATCTCTCGGAAGGCGAGCGGCACGATGAATGGCACAAGCTTCATGCCGGCCGCGCCCGGATCGTGATCGGCGCCCGCAGCGCCGGTTTCGCGCCCCTCGAAAATCTCGGGCTCATCGTGGTCGATGAAGAACACGAGACCTCCTACAAGCAGGAGGAAGCGCCGCGCTACCATGCGCGCGATGTCGCAATCGTGCGGGCGAAGATCGAGAAATGCGCGGTCGTTCTCGGGACCGCCACCCCGTCGCTCGAGAGTTATTACAACGCCACCCGCGGCAAGTATCTGCTCAGCCGGCTCACCCAGCGGGTCGATCAATGCCAGATGCCGCTCATCCGGGTGGTCGATCTGCGCCAGGAACGCCGCAAGGAAAAGACCGCCGCCATTTTATCGGAAAAGTTGCGGACGGCGATTGGCGAGCGTTTGGAAAAAAAAGAGCAGACCATCCTCTTCCTCAACCGCCGCGGGTTTTCGACCTCGCTCCTTTGCAGCCACTGCGGCAAGGCGCGCGACTGCCCGAATTGCAGCGTCGCCCTCACTTTTCATCGCACGGGCGCGCGCCTCAGCTGCCACCTCTGCGGGCACAGCGAGGCCGTCCCAAAGCGATGTCCGGAGTGCGGGGAGGACGCCCTCATCTACGCCGGTTTCGGGACGGAGAAGGTGGAGTCCAACGTCGCGGCGCTTTTTCCGCAAGCGGTCGTCCGGCGGATGGACGCCGATTCCATGACGCGGAAAGACGCCTACCGCGAAACCCTCCAGGCTTTCCGCGCGGGCAAGATCGACATCCTCGTCGGCACCCAGATGATCGCGAAAGGTCTCCATTTCCCTAACGTCACCCTCGTCGGGATCATCAACGCCGATCTCGCGCTCCATCTCCCCGATTTCCGGGCGGGCGAACGGACTTTCCAACTCCTCACTCAGGTCGCCGGCCGGGCCGGACGCGGCGAGGAGACCGGGGAAGTCTTCGTCCAAACCTACACGCCTTTTTCGCCTTCGATCCAATTCGCGCGCCATCACGATTTCGCCGGTTATTTCGAGCAGGAACTGGAATTCCGGGAGCGCTGCGATTTCCCGCCCTTCCGGCACGCCGTCCTCATCACCGTCCGCTCCGAGCACCAGGGGCGGGCCGGTTTTTCCGCCGAAACGCTCGCCCGCCGCCTGAAAGAAGCG
>DASXDC010000215.1:0-4463 GCA_036490855.1 Chthoniobacterales bacterium | reverse complement strand
AGTGCGGGCGTGAGGGTAATTGCGAGGAGCGAGGCGAAGAACATGGAAAAGGTCTTGGTAAAGGCGAGCGGACGAAAGAGGCGCCCTTCCTGCGCGGTGAGGGTGAAGACCGGGATGAAGCTGACCGTGATGACGAGGAGGGAGAAGAAGAGCGGTCGACCGACGCTCTTGGCCGCCGTGATGATGACCGCGACGCGCTCGCGCTGCTCGGGTTCGCGTCCGTGTTCATTGCGAAAATGCTCCAGCGCCTTGTGCGCGTTCTCCACCATCACGATGGCGGCGTCGACCATCGCCCCGATCGCGATCGCGATTCCGCCTAACGACATGATGTTGCTCGTCAGGCCGAGGTAGAACATGGGGAGGAAAGAGAGAACGATCGCGATCGGCAGAGTAATGATGGCGACGAGGGCGGAGCGCACATGCCAGAGGAAAATGATGCAGACAAGCGCGACGACGATGCATTCCTCGATGAGCTTTTCCCGCAGAGTGGAAATGGCGCGGCGGATTAACTCGCTCCGATCGTAGGTCGGCACGATCCGCACCCCAGCGGGCAGCGAAGACTTGATCTGCTCGAACTTGCGCTTGATCCCGTCGATGACAGTGAGGGCGTTCTCGCCATAACGCATGACCACGATCCCGCCGACCACTTCTCCCTCGCCGTTCAGTTCGGCCACGCCCCGTCGAAAGGCCGGTCCCAGATGGACCCGGCCGACGTTCTTCACATAGATCGGCGTGCCGTTCTCGACCTTCAGGACGACGTTCTCGATGTCGGCGACATTTTTGAAGTAACCGCGCCCGCGCACGTAATATTCGGTCGTGGCGACCTCGAAGGTCTTCCCGCCCACGTCGCCATTGCTACTGCGGATGGCATTGACCACGTTAGTGAGTGGAATGTGATAAGCCGCCAGCGCGTTCGGATCGAGATCGACCTGATATTCCTTCACGAAACCGCCGATCGGCGCGACCTCCGCCACGCCCTTTACCGATTCGAGGGCATAACGAAGATTCCAATCCTGGAAAGAGCGCAGCTCGGCCAGGCTATGTTTGCCGGTGTCATCGACGAGCGCGTATTCATAGACCCAGCCGACTCCAGTCGCGTCCGGCCCCAGCACCGGATTCACTCCCTCGGGCAGGGAACCCCGAATGGAGTTGAGATATTCGAGGACCCGGGAGCGCGCCCAATAGATGTCCGTCCCGTCTTGGAAAATGACGTAAACGAACGACTTTCCAAACATCGATTCCCCCCTAACGAATTTAATCTTGGGCGCGGCGACGAAGGCAGATGAAATTGGATAAGTAATCTGGTCCTCGACCAGATCGGGCGAGCGTCCCTCCCAGTTGGTGTAGACAATCACCTGTACATCACTCAGGTCGGGGATCGCATCGAGCGGCGTGCGGTAGATCCCATAGACGCCGCCGGCCAGCGCCAGCGCCGTGAGCAGGAAGACCAGGAAGCGATTCCGCGCGCTCCAGTCGATGATTCGCTCGATCATGCGCTCGCTTTACTGCCCCCGAAAATCCGCCAGCGCGCCCTGCACCCTAGCCTCGGCGTCGATCAGGAAATTGGCGCTCGCCACCACCCGTTCGCCTTCCGCCAGACCTGACTGGACGGCGTAGAAATTGCCAAACTGACTTCCGAGTTTGACCTCCCGCGGCTCCAGTTTGCCGCCGCCTTTATCGACAAAAGCGATATTGCGCTGGCCAGTCGGCATGATCGCTCCGACCGGGATGGCCAAGCGCGAATCAACGGCGCCGGAGGAGAGCGTGAGATTGGCATACATGCCCGGGCGCAACTGGAAATCCGGATTGCTGATGTCGACCCGCACCCGCGAAGTGCGCTTCATTGCATCGACGAACTGGTCGACCACCGCGATCTCGCCCTCGAAAGCCGTATCTGGAAAAGAGTTAGTCGTAACCTCTACCTTTTGCCCGGCCTTCAGCCCAGCCAGTTCGCTCTCGTAGAAATCCGCCCAGACCCAGACAGTCGTTAGGTCAGCGACATCGACGAGGTGATCGCCGATCTTCACATTGACTCCCTGGTGCGCGGGCAGCTCCTGCACCACTCCGCGAAACGGCGATCGTAGTGTGATCGTCTCCGAAGCGCGTCGGCTCTTTTCCAACTCCGCGATCTGGTTGGGCGTTACGTTCCATTGCTCGAGGCGCGACTCCGCGGCAGTGATCAAACGCTGCGGCGTTTCGCGCGCCTCCGCGTTCCGCGCTTCGTCGCGCATCTTCAGGAGCATGACCAGCTCGCGTTCGGTTGTGGCCAGCTCCGGGCTGTAGATGGAGAGGAGCGGCTCATCCTTCTGCACTACTTGGCCGGCCGAGGCGACGACGAGCTGCTGCACGTAGCCGTCCACTCTCGCCACAAATGCCCAGTGTTTTTGCATGTCCGCTTCGACTGTTCCGACCGCGCGGATTTGTTTCTGCAACGGGCGTCGCTCGACCGTGGCGTAGGTCACGCCGATCTGTTGCTGGCGTTCTACCGACACGATGAATTGCCCAAGGCCTTTTTCGGCGTCCTCCTGCGAGCTAGCGGAAGGCTCGGCCGCCCCGATCTTCTTCTTCACCGGCACCAGTTCCATGCCGCAGATTGGACATTGGCCCGGCGCCTCGGCATGCACCGACGGGTGCATCGTGCAGGTGTAGTAATCAATGTCCGCTGGCTTGGTCTGCGCGAGTTTGCTGCAACCCGCGCCGAGCGCGAGTGCCAGTGTCACGAGACAGAGTTGAATCGATATTTTCATTGGTTTTTTCGCTCCGGGGGATTTGAGAAAATGTGAAGATCCGCGCCGACGACGGCTTCCAGCTCGGCCAGCGCGATTTGATATTCGGCCACATGTTCCCGCGCTTCGGCTTCCAGGCCGCGCGCGGTGCGTTGGGCCGTGATCCAGTCGTTGAAACCCGCCTTGCCCGATTCGTAGGCAAACTGGCTCGCCTCAAAAGTCTGCCGCGCCTGCGGGAGGAGTTTGTTCTGGAATAACTCGACGTGATGATTCGCCGTCTCGGCCTTCTGCAGAGCGTCACGGAGCGCGCCGTTCGCTTCCTTTTCCACCCGCTCCAGGCCAGCCCGCGAGCTACCGAGCGTCGCCCTCGCCTCGCTCACGCCGGCTGAGTATTTGCGAAAATTTCCCCACGGGATGCTGAAGGAAATGCCCGCGCCCACCTCGCTCACCGCCTGCCCCGTATCGTTGTAGCGCTGGCTCGACGCCGTGAGAGCCGGGTCGGGAATCCAGGCGCGATGAGCCAGCTGCAGGCCCGCTTCTCCGACCGAGACCCGTGCCCGCGCTGCGCGCACTTCCGGTCGATTAGCCAAGGTCAGGGTGCGCAACTGCTCGATCGTTAGACCATCGAACGAATAACGGATGTCGTTAGGCTGCCCTAACGAGGCAAAGGCATCCCGGTTCATCAGGACATTGAGCTGCGACTCGGCCAGCTCGACATTGCGCTCCAGGTCGCGCCGGGTTTCCAGAAGCTTCCCCGCTTCGGTCTCCGAGGCTAGGACGTCGGCTGCAGTCTGCGCCCCGACCTGGTAGCGCGAACGATTGATCTCCGCAATCTGGGTGAGCGAAGTGTAATTCTTCCGGTTCAACTCAATCTGCGCATAGGCGTTTGCGAGTCGAAAATAGGCGGTCCGCGCCTGCGCCGTAACCTCCAGATCCGCGCGCCGCACTTCTTCAAACGCCACCACCGCTTCCGCTGCCGCCATCCGCGCTCGCACCCGGTTTTTGCCCGAGATCGGAATCGACTGCTCGAGCGCGAGCGATTGATCGGTGAATCCGTTAGGCGAAACATTGACGAAGCGCGCGATCGCGCTCCCCGCGCTCACCTTCAGGTCGGCCCAGGCTCCTTCCTGCGTCACCCGCTGGCGCGCCGCCTCCCAGCGGTGGCGCACTTCTTCCAAGGCCGGATTCGAGGCGAGGACGGCCCGCGTCACTTCGCCTAACGAAAGTGACTTTGGCCCGGCGTCACGCGGCGCCTCCCCGGCAGGCGCGCACTGCAATAGAGATAGAAAGAGTAAGAAAAAAGTTGTTTTCATTGATCCAGACGAACGGTGAAAGACCAGGCGTGCCGGCGATTGGGCACACCTTGGGCGTCAGCGTCGGTGGATCAGATGAGAAACGTGCAGAGGAGCACGCGCGAAGGGGGCGCCAGGGCGAGGGAAACGATCGGCAGGGGTGATGGCTCCAGATGGGGAGCTGGCAGCGGCAGCGGGCGGGTGAGCGCTAGCGAGGGAGCAGAGCACAAGTCGCGGCTCGTGTTCTTGACCAGGGTTTGCGAGGGCGCCGACGTGCGATGCGCCGCAGTCTCGCAACAGACCTTATTGTTACAAGAGTCTTGGAGACAGGACTCGCCAGCGGGCGGGCCCGCAACCATGCAAGGCAGCACAGGTAACTGCGCCGTCGCCACTCCCAGCGAGCCCAAGATCGCGAACAAAGTCACAAATCTGCCAAGCACGATTT
>DASXDC010000214.1:0-6023 GCA_036490855.1 Chthoniobacterales bacterium | reverse complement strand
CTTTTCATCATCAAGCCGGCGCCGACGAGGAGGACGAGCGACAGGCTGATCTCGGCCACGATCAGGCTCGAACGGGTGAAGTTTTTGCCGGACGAACTTCCGCGTTCGCCTTCACGAAGCGATTCGTTAGGCTGAATCCGCGAGGCGAAAAATGCCGGCACCAAGCCGAAGAGAATGCCGGTAACAAGTGAAGCGAGCAGACTGAAGGCGAGCACCTCGCGATTCAGGCCGATGCCGTGGAAGTCGCCGATCTCCGACGGTGCGAGCGACATGAGCACGGGCAAAGCCCAGAGCGCGAGGAGGACGCCGAGTGCGCCGCCGAGGAGCGCGAGGAGGGTGCTCTCGGTCAGCAGTTGCCGAATCAAACGGCTGCGCGGCGCGCCGAGCGCAGTCCGAATTGCGATCTCCCGCGACCGCGCAGCGGCCCGGGCAAGGAGAAGATTGGCGACGTTTGCGCAGGCGATGAGGAGGACGAAACCAACCGCGCCGAGCAACATCAGGAGCATCGGGCGAACGCTCCCGACTTGTTCTTCATGCAGCGGCACGACCGCGACGCCGGTGTTCTTGTCGTCGTCGGGATATTGCTTCTCGAGTCGGAGCCCGATCGTGCTCATCTCCGTGCGCGCCTGTTGCAGAGTCACACCCGGCTTCAGGCGGCCCCAAACGTCGAGGTAGCTGCGACCGCGGAAGCCGCGCGGGTTATCGTTAGGCGCGAGCTGATGCGTCGGCACGTCCCAGGGCGACGGCACCCAGAGTTCCCCGTAATCGTCCGGTGAAAAGCTCGCGGGCATTACCCCGATGACTGTGAATTTTTCGCCGTCGAGAATGATGTCGCGCCCGATGATCCCGCGATCGGCGCCGTAGCGACGCGACCAGAGCGGATAACTGAGCACCGCGACCTTTGCGTTCCCCGGTTTCGCATCCTCCGCACCGAAAGTGCGACCGAGGATTGGTGAGACGCCGAAGAGGGCGAAAAATTGTGACGACGCCATTGTCGTGCGAAGGCGTTCCGGCTCAGCGCTCCCGGCGAGATTTGCCTGCCAGCCGCGGCTCGCGGCCATCGCGGAGAAGACGTTGTTTTGCGCGGCCCAATCGAGGTAGTTCGCGGGTGAGGAATCCTCCGAGGACTCGCCCGTGCTGCGCTCCGTCTGCGCGAGCGAAACGAGTTGCTCGGCGTGCGGATAAGGCAGCGGATGGAGCAGGACGGCATCGACCACGCTGAAAATCGTGGTACTGGCCGCGATGCCGAGGGCAAGGGTGAGGACGGCGACGAGCGTGAAAGCCGGCGATTTTAAAAGGAGACGGAAGGCGTAGCGAAGGTCATTGATCATAGCGTCAGGCAAGCAGGTTTGTGTGGCGACTTATTCATAACGAAGGGCGACAATCGGATCGACGCGGGTAGCGCGGCGGGCGGGGAACCAGCACGCGACCAGCGCAACACCCGCGAGCGCGACAATCGCAGTGAACAAAGCCGCCGGATCGAGGCTTCCGACGTTGTAGAGCAGACTCGTTAGGGCGCGGCCCGCCCCGAGCGCGCCTAACAATCCCAGAATGAGCCCGATCCCGACAAGCAACAATCCGCGCCCGAGCGCGAGCCGGAAGACGTCGCGCCGCGGCGCGCCAAGGGCGAGGCGGATGCCAAACTCGCGCGTCCGTTGCGTCACGCTCAGCGCCATTACGCCGTAGAGCCCGACGCTCGCCAGGACGAGCGCAAGCGCGGCGAATGCGCCCAGCAGCATCATCGTTAGGCGCCGCGTCGCCAGACTTTCGGCGATGTTCTTTCGCATCGTCGCGATTGACGACACCGGCTGTTCCGGATCGATGCTTTGCACCGCCTTCACGACAGCGGATGCGATCGCCGCCGGATCGCCCTGTTTCACCCGCACGAGCAGGCTGTTCTCGTGCACCGCCATTTGCGTGGCGCAGAAATACATCTGTGGCAGGTCGAGCCGGTCGAAAGTGTCACCCGGAACGTCAACCCGAACGTGGGGGACCACGCCGACGATCGTTAGGGGCGGCGGATTTTTCGCGTCCGTCTGGTTGTCGTCGATATGCTGGCCGACCGGATTTTTCCCGGCGAAAAACTTGTTCGCGAGAACGTCATCGATGATGACCGAGCGCGGCGGTTTCGGCTGAGTTTTCGCTTCGCTGGCGGGCTTCGGCTTTTCCACGACCATGAAGTTGTCGAAGGCGAGCGAGTTGTTCGACCGATCTTCGAGGCCAAAGTTGCGTCCGCGCAGGATCGGCATGCGCAGCACCTTTAAGTAGTCGAACGAAACGACGTTGATTTCCGCCGAGGGCTCGTGCCCGGGCAGGTTGGGTGGCGTGCCGGTGAGATGAAATGAACTGTCCCATTCCGTGTTGTCGAAGGGCACGTTCTCGCCGATCGCCGCCGCCGCGACGCCGGGGAGCGCTTCCACGCGCTGGATTAGTTCATCGTAGAAATTCTTGACCTTCTCGTTCGAGTCGTAGCGCGCCTCGGGCAACGCCAAGGTCATCGTGAGAACGTCGTTAGGCTCGAAACCGAGCGGCGCGTTTTCCGAGTTCCAAAAACTGCGCAATGTCAGTCCAGCGCCCGCGAGGAGAACGAGCGCGAGCGCCACCTGCGTCACGACGAGAAAGCCGCGCGCGCGCTGTCGATCGCCACTCTCGCTCCCGCCGCGCGAACCCGTTTCGTGGAGCACGCCGCTGAGCGAGACGAGTCGCGAGACGCGCCAGGCTGGCCAGACGCCGACGAGGATCCCGCAAATCAGCGCGATCGCGGCGGTGAAACCAAGGGTGAGAAAATCGAGTCGTGTTTCCTGGAAACGAATGACGTTAGGCGGGCTGAGCGCGCGAATCGCGTCGAGGCTCCAGACCGCGATGAGCAATCCCGCGACGCCACCGATCACGCCGAGGATCGCGCTTTCGATCAACATCAGCCGCATCAGACGCCAGCGGCTCGCTCCGAGCGCGACACGGACCGCGAGCTCTTTGCCGCGGGCGAGGGCGCGCGCGAGTTGCAGGTTGGTGACGTTGGCGCAGGCGATGAGGAGGACACAGCCGACGGCGACGAGGAGGAGATGCAGGTTCTGCCGATAATCGGCGACGAACGACTCGAGCAACGGCCTTACGTTGACGGTGCGGCCGGTATTGAAGTTGGGATATTTTCGCGTCAGCTCGTGCGCGATGTTGTCGAGATCTTCTCGCGCCATTTTGAGAGAGACGCCCGGGCGAAGTCGGGCGAGGGCGGAAAAGCCGGGGTGATTGTCGCGCTGCAGAATATCCTTCGCCGCGCGCAGGTCGCCCAGCGGCACGTAAACCTGCGCCTTGCGCATGAGCTGCCTGTCGTTAGGCAAAACGCCTACGATCTGGCGCGGGACGGCGTCGATCGCAAGCTGCTGTCCGATCACTTTCGGCGAACCGCCGAAGCGTTCCTTCCAAAGCGCCTCGCTGATGAGCGCGATCTTCGGTCCGCCCGGCACATCCTCGGCTTCGGTAAAGTCGCGGCCGATGATCGGCTTTACCCCGAGGATGCGCAGGAGGTTCCAGGTCATCTCCATGCTCGCCACGCGCTCCGGCGGCGTCGACTCGTCCGGACTCGCGAGATTCGCCGACTCATGGCGGAAAAGCGCGAGATCGGTAAAGCTGCGATTCTGCTCGCGCCAATCGAAGTAGTTCGGATAACTGACCGAACCGGTATCGAAGATCGGCATCTTCTCGCGGAGAAGGACGAGCCTGTTCGATTGCGGATAAGGCAGCGGTTTCAGAAGGACGGCATCGATCACGCTGAAGATGGCGGTGTTAGCGCCGATCCCGAGAGCGAGCGCGACGATCGCGATGACGCTGAAAGCGGGCGCTTTCAAGAGCATGCGGATGGCGTAACGGATATCAGTGAGCATGGTTTATTTCGTTAGGCGTTAGGCGGCGACTCATTCACTCCGCAGAGCGACGATTGGATTGACGCGCGAAGCTTTCCGCGCCGGGACGAAGCTGGCGATGAAAGCGACCGCGGCGAAAACGAGAGAGACGGTGAGAAAAATCAGTGGATCGGTCGGACTGACCGAGAAAAGCAGGTTGCGAATAATGCGTGTGACCGCCCAAGCGCCCCCGAGGCCGATCCCGATGCCGAGGAGCGTCACCATCATTCCCTGGCTGAGGAAGAGCCGGAGGACATCACGACGTTGCGCACCTAACGACATCCGGATGCCGATCTCGCGCCGCCGCTGATTCACCGAATAAGCAAGCACGCCATAAATCCCGACGCTCGCGAGGAGCAGCGCGATCCCCGCAAACGCGCTCAGGAGCGCCATCGTGAAACGGGCCGGCGCGACTGATGACGACACCATCTGCTGCATCGTGCGGACCTGCGCGATCGGCACATTGGGATCGACCTGTTCGATTTCGTGCCGGATCAAAGCAAGCAGTGCAGTCGGTTCCGGACCTGCGCTCCGCACTGCGACGGTCATGTCGCCGAGCGCGCGCTGCGCGTGCGGGAAATAGATATGCGGCACGGACTTCTTCTCCCGCGATGCATGCCGCACGTCGCGCACCACGCCGACGATTTCAATCGGATTCTTCCCGCCCGTGAAGCGCCGGCCGATCGGGTCCATCCCGGGAAAATAAAGATGCGCCATCGTTTCATCGATGATCGCGACCGCGGGCGCGCCCATCTTGTCGCGCTCGGTGAAAACACGGCCGCGCTCCAATGGAATTTGCAGAGTCTGAAAGAAATCCGGCGTCACCCAGCGGAAGTTGGCGGTCTGCACGGTTCCGGGCGCGGGTTTCGGCTGGCCTTCGATCTCGAAGTCATCCACTTCCTCCGCGCCGCTCAAGGGCAGCGCATTGCTCGCGGCGGCCGATTTTACCCCGGGCAAATTTTCGATCCGCCTAACGACCGCTTGGAAAAAGGCGTCCGTCTTGGCGCGGTCAGCGTACGGATGATCGGGCAGCGCGATATTGAAAGTGAGCAGGCTGTCCGGATTAAAGCCCAGCTGGACGCGCGCGAGCTGCGCGAAACTTTCGATCAGGAGTCCCGCCGCAATCAGAAGCATGAGGGCGAGCGCGACTTCGGCGATTATCAGTCCGCTCCGCAATCGGGCGCGACCGGCCGTCGATCCGCGGTCGCCTTCCTTCAACTTCTCACTCAGACCGAGGCGCGACGATTGCAGAGCCGGCGCCAGACCAAAGAGCAATCCGGTGACGAGCGAGACGAGAAGAGTGAAAACGAGAACCTGACCAGCGATTCGCACCTCGCTCAGGCGCGGCAGATTGTCCGGCGCGAGCGCGAGCAAAAGATCGGTCCCCCAGATCGCGAGGAAAATGCCTAGCAATCCGCCAACGAGCGCGAGAAGGACGCTTTCGGTGAGAAGCTGGCGCACGATCCGCCACCGACTCGCGCCGAGCGCGCGGCGGATGGCGATCTCTTTCTGGCGTGCGAGCCCGCGGGCGAGGAGCAGATTGGCAACGTTGGCGCAGGCGATGAGGAGAATGCAACCAGCGGCGCCCATGAGCACGCTCAGCGTCCGCTCGCTGCCCGCGGCGGCCTGCGCCTGGAGCGCGATGAGTTGAATGCCCCAATCTTTATTCGTGTCCGGATATTGCCGCTCGAAGCGCGCCGCCAGAGTGTTCATTTCCGCCTGCGCGGTCGTTAGGCTGATTCCCTGTTGGAGCCGTCCGACGATGGCGAGATTGTGCGCGCTGCGGTTTTTCGCCCGCTCCGCCGACGGGGCAAACGGTGCCCAGAGATCCGAGCGTTCGCCAAAGGTAAAAAAAGCGGGCAAGACAAGATCGTCCGGGAAATGGAAGTGCGGCGGCATCACGCCGACGACCGTGTATGGCTCCCCGTCGAGCGTCAGCTTGCGTCCGATGATCGACCGATCGCCCCCAAAATCACGCTGCCATAGTTCGGCGCTGAGAATTACGACGTGATCGCGCCCGAGCTGATCCTCACCTGGAGCAAACGCGCGCCCCAACATCGGCTGCACGCCAAGCACCGAGAAAAGATTGGCCGACACCCGCGCCCCGCCGAGGCGCTCCGGTTC
>DASXDC010000213.1:0-4922 GCA_036490855.1 Chthoniobacterales bacterium | reverse complement strand
TTTGGTTTTCGACAAACTGATTCGCTTTCAGCGCCTCGTTATGGACTTCGTCGAAGGTCGGAATTCGATCGTCCCACTCGAGCAGAGTGGCGGTTTTGCCAACCAGCCTGATGGCGTGGGCGTACATCTTCCAGACCGGGTCGAGCACCGGATGGTCGTGAGTATCGAGAATGTATTTCTCAAACTTCGAGTGTCCCGCGATGTGGATCTGCCCGACGCGATGGTGCGGGACGTTATTGAGGTAATCGTAAGGATCAAAATTGTGATTCTGCGACGAGACGTAAATATTGTTCACGTCGAGGAGAATTCCGCAGCCGGCCAGCTCCACGACTTCGGAGAGAAATTCCCACTCCGTCATTTCCGAAGCGTGGAATTCCGCGTAGCTGCTCACGTTCTCAACGCAGATCGGCACCTCGAGAAAGTCCTGCGCCTCGCGGATATTGGCCGCGGTCGCTTTCGCGGCGGCGAAAGTGTAGGGCATCGGCAGAAGATCGTGGGTGTAGCGTCCGTCCACGCTCCCCCAGCAAAGATGATCGCTCAGCCAGGGCGTATTCGTTCGCTTAACGAGACGCTTGATTTTCTTCAAGTGCTCGTGGCTGAGGCGGTCGGCCGAGCCGAAATACATCGCCACGCCGTGCTGGACGACGCGGTACTGCTCGAGAATCTGGTCGAGCACTTCGAGCGGTCGGCCGCCGTCGACCATGAAATTTTCCGAGATGATCTCGAACCAGTCGACGACCGGCTTCTTTTCGAGAATGTGCCGGTAATGCGGCACGCGCAGGCCGATGCCGATGCCGTAATCGTTGAAATTGTTAAAGGGATTCGCGGGCATGGAATTGCCTAACGAAAAGGAGAAGCGGAGGATTGGACTCCGGCTCTCCCATTTCCGCACCCGGAGGCGCGTCTGCCTTCTCTAGTGCGAAGGCTTGCTGCCGTCGGTCGCGCAGCCGCCTTTTCCTTTGCAGGAATTCTTGCCTTTGCAGCCGTTGTCGCCGGTCTTGCAGCCGCCTTTGCCTTTGCAGGAGTTCATCCCCTTGCAGGAATGGACATCCTTTTTGCTCTGGGTGTCGTTCATCTGCTTGAGCGAGACGCCCGGTTTGGCATTGACGTTAGCCGCGTGCGCCTGGACGGCGAACGAGCCACTCATTAAGCCGGCGATCGCGGCGCCGGCGAGGATGGTTTTTGATTTCATATTGGTTCTTTCTTTTGTTTTTCTTACCCGGGTCCGGAAGGTTCCCGAATCATTCGAGGCCGGAGCGGATAAGTTTGGCGGGAGAACGATTTCGCGTGGGCTCGGAAAGGCGGCATGTCCGGATGTGAGGCGATCACGATCGGATTATTCCCCTGCCAGAGATGAGAGGAGCTTTGCACGCTGGACTAACGAGTTGATCCGTTTTGATCGAAAGGACGGATTCATCGCAAGAAAAAAATTACCGCTCCGGAAGGATCGCCTGACGGACCGCAGCAAGCGGAGCGTCGTGATGCAGGATCACACTTCCCCCGCGGTGCTCGACTCCGAGTTCTTGCCAGAGCTGGGCCAGATCCACCGGCGCGGGCGCATTCCGCATCCGCGCATAAAGTTCCTCCAAGACCGGAACGCCGACCGCGTCATCGCCGGCCCTTAAGGCGCGGGCCAAAGGCCAATCGGAGGAGATCGTGCCGCCGGCCTGCAAGATTCCGCGCAATGCATCTTGCAGTCCCTTCTTGTTTGCTGTCCGGCGGTGGATTTGCACATCGGCCAGCAGGCAAAAAAGCGCGCCGCCCCAATAGGTCCTGCCCCAGGTAGGCGTGAAATCCAATCCGCGGTCTCCCGCCGCCGGCAGCCCTTGCGGCAGATCGCGCACGAGGTCAGCCCAAACCTCCCGCGCTTTCAGATTGCCGATTTGCACCCGCGCGATCGGCTCCACATAGGTCGCCAATCCTTCTTCGATCCAGTGATGCTCCTCCGCTACGCTGGGGAAGGCGAGGTGCACCATTTCGTGCGTCATCAGCCAGTCGGAATGGAAGTTCATTGGCGTCGTCGATCGCCCGACCGAGACAGTAATGAGGCCGCCGTCGGGCGCGCCAAACGTTTCGCCAGAATGGATGCGGGTTGCATCATCGAACCGAATTCGCACCGCGACCCGCGGCACTGGAAAACGACCATAATACTTCGTCACCGCCCTCGCGGCGGTCGTGACCCAGTCGAGGGCAAGCGCCTGGATTTGCTTAGACGCGTCAGTCAGGAAAACGACATCGATCCGGCCGCCGCCGACTTGAATGGTCGTGCCCTGAGCTGGCGAAGGAGGGACGACGCCCAGGAAAATTAGAAAAGCTAACGCGATCAGACATCGCTTCGCGGCCACGGGATTCTATCCGGCGTTTTACCCCGTCCCGCCAGTCGAGAATGGTCCGGAAAAGAAAAGCGCCGGCTGCCTTTCAGGCCGGCCCCCGAAATTCCACTGTCGTTAGGCCGCAAAGCCGACGGCCCGCCAAGCGCGCCTAACGAGAAGGCTCGTAATCGTCGGGATGCGCTTCGGCAGCGTGTGATGGTGCTGGCGATGGTGGTTGATCGCCAAACTGCCGCGGCTCGTCCGGCCGGCGTTCACGTTCCCGCCCACGGCCAGCGCCGCGACCTCCACGACCCCCGCGATCGCCCCGCTCCCGGCGCGGTCCGCCTCCGCCGTCGCCGCGATATCCGCTCCGCCCTTCTCCATCTCCTTCTCCGCCGCCGCCCCCTTCATCGCTGACTGGTGCGCCGGTCTCGACTTCGCCGCGGTCTTTCAAGGCTGCCCTGCGGGAAAGCTTCACTCGGCCTTTGTCGTCGATGCCGATGCATTTGACCCAGATCATTTCGCCGATCTTGGCCACGTCTTCCGTGCGGCGGACGCGAAAATCAGCCAGTTCGGAAATATGAACAAGGCCATCCTTGCCTGGGAAAACTTCCACGAACGCTCCGAACTCTTTGATCGAAACGACGCGACCGTGATAGATCTCACCGACTTCGATTTCCTTCGTCATGCCGCCGATGATTTCCTTCGCGCGCGCCATCGATTCGCCGCTCGTGGCGTAGATGTGAACAGAGCCGTCGTCCTCAATGTTAATCTCCGCGCCGGTCTCGGCGACAATGCCTTTGATTGTCTTGCCGCCGGGCCCGATGAGCGCGCCGATTTTCTCGGGATTGATTTTGATCGTCTCGATGCGCGGCGCGTATTTGCTGAGCGATTCGCGCGGTTTGTCGAGCGCTTCGGCCATGATCGCGAGAATCTTCGTGCGCGCGTCTTTCGCGCGGTGGATTGCTTCGCCCATGATCTTGTGGCTCACGCCGGGAAGTTTCAGGTCGAGCTGGAATCCGGTGACGCCGTCCTTGGTTCCGCAGAGTTTGAAATCCATGTCTCCGAAATGGTCTTCCGAGCCGATGATGTCGGTCAGCAGATTGTAGCGCTTCAGATTGCCGCTCTCGTCGTTCTCGGTCACGAGTCCGACGGAAATTCCGGCGACCGGCGTCGAGATCGGAACACCCGCATCCATCAACGCGAGCATGCCGGAGCAGACGCTCGCCATCGAAGTCGAGCCGTTGGATTCCATCACCTCGCTCGTGATGCGAATCGCATAACGAAATTCGTCTTCCTTCGGCACGACCGGTTCGACGGAACGCTCGGCGAGCGCGCCATGGCCGATCTCGCGCCGGCTCGCGCCGCCGAAGCGGCCCGTCTCGCCGACGCTGAAGGGCGGGAAGTTGTAGTGCAAAAGGAACCGCTTCGATTGCTCGCCGCCGCCGTAGGCATCGATCATCTGCGCTTCCTCGATCGGGGCCAACGTCGCGAGCGCCATTGCCTGCGTTTCGCCGCGCTGGAAGATCGCAGAACCGTGAGCGCGCGGGAGGACGCCGACTTCGCAACTGATCGAGCGCAGATCGTCGTAGCCGCGGCCGTCGACACGTTTCTGCTTATCGAGAATATTGCTCCGGAAAGATTTCTTCTGGATGTAGTCGAAAGCCTGGTTAATCGAAAACTTGTCGGCCTCCGGAAATTTCTCGAGGACGGCCGCCTTCACTTCATCACGCAGGCCGCCGACGGCCTTGCTGCGCGCGACTTTGCCGGAGGTGTAGAGCGCGGTTTCGATCCGGTCGCCCGCCACTCGGTCAGCGATTTCGAGCATCCCGGGATTCACTTCCATGAGCGGCATCTCGCGTTTCGGTTTGCCGACCTGAGATGCGAGTTCCTTCTGAATGCGGATCATTTCCTTCGCGTGAGCATGCGCGAATTCAAGCGACTTAATGAACTCATCTTCCGGCAGCTGATTCGCCGCGCCTTCGATCATGATGATGTCGTTCTCGGTCCCGACGTAGACGAGATCGAGATCGCTCTGCTCGCGCTCGCTGTGCGTCGGATTGGCAATGAACTCGCCATTCACGCGGCCGACGCGAACGGCGCCAATCGGGCCTTTGAACGGAATGTCGGAAACGCAGAGCGCGGCGGAGGCGCCGTTGATCGCGAGAATGTCGGGATCGTTCTCACCATCCGCGCTGAGGAGGATCGAAATGATCTGCGTGTCGTAGAGATATCCCGCGGGAAAAAGCGGGCGGAGCGGCCGATCAGTCATGCGCGAGGTGAGGGTTTCTTTTTCGCTCGGGCGACCTTCGCGCTTGAAATAGCCGCCGGGGAATTTCCCGACCGCGGCTGCCTTTTCGCGGTAGTCGACGGTGAGCGGGAACCAGTCCTGTCCCTCCTTGGTCGCGGTAGCCGAGACGGCGCTGGTGAGAACGATGGTCTCGCCGCAGGAGACGATGACGGAGCCGTCGGCAAGCTTGGCAATTTTGCCGGTTTCGATGTTGATCTGGGTGGACCCGATTTGGGCCGTGACCTTGTGTTGCATATGGATTTTCTGGATGTGCGAATCCCAGGCCGGTCACCCTGATTGTAGGTTTTAGATCCGCGCCG
>DASXDC010000212.1:0-5888 GCA_036490855.1 Chthoniobacterales bacterium | reverse complement strand
TCGGGATCTGGTGCAGCCGGTCGGTGTGGATCTGCTCGATGAAGGTGAGCGCGTCGACCACTTCGGGAAGATCTTCGCCTGAAATGCGCAGGCGCTGACCATCGCCAAGGCCGACACCGATGAAGATGGCGTCGAAGGCGGCGAGATCTTTGCGGGTCACGTCCTTCCCCACCTCCACTCCGCAGCGAAATTCGACGCCTAACGACCTGACGAGCTCGACCTCCTCGAGGCTCACCTCCGGCTTCATCTTGTAATAGGCGATGCCGTAGGTGTTGAGTCCGCCGGCGTTCGCCTTGCGCTCGAAAATGACGACGTCGTGTCCGAGCTGCGCGAGTTCCGCCGCGCAACCCATTCCCGCCGGGCCACCACCGATGACGGCGACCCGCTTGCCGGATTTTTGCGCAACTGGCTTGAGAACAGAGATACGACTTTCGAAAACGTAGTCGGTCGCGTAACGCTGGAGGCGGCCGATCTTTATCGGGTCGCTGTCACGATCGAGCATGACGCAGGCGCCTTCGCAAAGCACCTCGGTTGGGCAGACCCGCGCGCAGCTCGCGCCGAGAATATTGGCCGAGAGAATGGTGCGAGCCGCGCCGGTCATATTACCGGTTATGATCTTTTTGATGAATGACGGGATGTCGATGCCGGTCGGGCAGGCGGTGATGCAGGGGGCGTCGAAACAGAAAAGGCAGCGGGAAGATTCGACCAGCGCCTGCTGTTGGCTGTAGCGCGGCGCGATGTCCGCGAAGTTGGCCGCGAGTTGGTCCGGGTTCAGTTTCGGGCTGAGCGGCATCGTTAGGCTATTTCTTCCGCCGCCGGAGCGCGACGCGGATTGCGAGGGAAACATTTTCGTTGCCGGGGTGCAAGCCTCCGGAATGCCGAGGCCGGTTGACACTCCAGCCTCGCCTCATAGTTTAGGTCGTTAAATAAATGGGCGCGGCCACGGCATATAGACCTCAAGAAACCGACGAGCTTCGCCTCGATGCCGAGCGTCTCGCTCACATCATCATGGAGATGCAGCGCTGCTTCATCCTCCGTCTCTCGAAAGAACTGGCCCCGGGAAATGTCTCGTTCCCGCAGTTCTTCCTCCTGACCTATCTCGATCACCGGGAGGTGCTGACGATGTCGGCCATCGCGCAAAAGATGGGGCACACCACCGCCGCGGCTAGCGGACTCGTCGCGCGGCTTCAGAATCTTGGTTATGTTATGCGTTCCCACGCCTCGGATGACCGGCGCAAAGTGATGGTAGGCATCACCCCGCGCGGGTCGGCGCTCGTCAGGCGCATCCGTGAAGAGATGATTTGCAACCTCATGAAGATGATGGCGCACCTCTCACCCGGTGAGCAGAAATCGTGGTTGCAAATTTACAGCAAGATATACGATTACTGCCAAAATAAATGAGCCGTGATCCGGCGGGGACAAGGGAGCTTGTCCGCCTTTCAGCGCCGCAAGAGCCTCCGCCGTTCTCGCAGTTATCCACCCGAAGCCTCATTGGGCCTCGCTCAGAGAGCACTTCGGGATCAAAAGCCAATTCCAAGATGCACTTATTCTCTGCCCCGCTGATCCGCGTCCGCCTCGCTGCCGCCGTGGTCCTCCTCGCTTTTTCCCCGCTCGCCTTGGCGGCAAGTGAAATGGCCACTCAAACTCGGCCGTCCGATGTGTCGGCCGCGCGACGCTTTACTCTCAACGAAGCGGTCGAGACCGCCCTGCAGCGCAACCCAACGATCCTGAATGCTCGCCAGGAGATTCGCCGCAACAAGGGCCTGCAAATCCAGGTGCTCTCGCAGGCACTGCCGCATCTCGACGCCACGGCGGCGATCAATTACACCGATCCCAGTCTGCGCGAAGGCGGCGGCGGCTCGATTATCACAACCACGACCGGTGGAGTCCCGACGCCGACTCCGCTGCCTAGTGCCACGCCGGCCCCGAGCGCGTCGCCTGGCACGACGATCACCACCTTCAGTTCCTCGGGCGTGACGGATTATTCTTACAACCTGCGCCTGACCGTGTCGCAGTTGCTCTACAACGGCTCCGTGATTCCCGCGATCCGGGGGGCGGGCGCCGCGGCCGACGCCAGTCTCTTCGCCTTGCGCGACACGATCGACCGAGTGATCGCGACGACGCGTCAGCAGTTTTACCAGGTGATTTTAAACAAGGCGCTCATCGGCGTGCAGGAGGAATCTGTCCGGCTGCTGCAAAGCCAGTTGAAGGATCAGCAGAACCGCTTCGAAGCCGGTACCGTCCCGCGCTTCAACGTCCTCCAGGCGGAAGTCGCACTCGTCAACCAGCAGCCCGCCCTCATCACGGCGCGGAATAATTTCCGCATCGCGCAGCTCCAGTTGGCGAAGACAATCGGTCTCGACTTCGATCCGCGCCGCGGCGACAAGCCGCCGCTCGAATGCATCGGGGAATTAACCTACACGCCGCGCGAAATTCCCCTCACAGCGGCGATCGAGCTCGGGAAAGAGCGCCGGCCATTCCTGAAACAGCAACGCGCCAACATCCTCGTCCAGGCGCAGAACCTGGCCGGCGCTTTCGCCGGGATCCAGCCTTCACTTAGCATCAACGGCGGCAAAGCGTTCGAGAGCTCGGAATTTTCGAGCAATTTAAACGACACCGTGCAGGGTTGGTTCTTCGGTATCACCGGCAGTTGGGCGATCTTCGACGGTCTTGAAACGGTTGGGTTGGTTAAACAGGCGCGCGCTACGCTCAGTGAAGCGAAGATCACCTACGACGATTCCGTGCGGCAGGTGGAACTGGAGATTCAGCAGGCGTATTCCAACCTGCAGCAGGATCGCGAACTCTACTTCAGTCAGTCAAAAAATGTCGATCAGGCGCGGGAAGCGTTGCGGCTCGCGAGCGCGCGCCTCGGTGTCGGCGCCGGCGTGCAGTTGGACGTCCTCAACGCACAGGTCGCTCTCACCCAGGCGCAATCGACCCGGCTCTCCGCGCTCTTCAGTTACAATGCGGATCTGGCGGAATTCGATCGCGCGACCGCGACCGACACGATCTACCACGACAACTTCAAGGACCCGATGATGCGCCCGCGCAACGAGACGAAGTTCACCAAGACGACGGTGAGGGAATCAAAGCGAATCGAGTCGTCCGGGAAATAACCCGCCGTCAGATGAGGCCTCGCGCCGGGGAAAGAGAATCGGCCGTAGAATTTTTCCCCGCTCTGGCTGCTCTTGGATTTCTCCGGCATGGATTCGTTAGGCGGATTGCTGGGATCGACGTCGCGACCGATCGGGCAGAGGCGCTGCGCCGGCTCGATCAGGTGCATCGTGCGATCCGGGCGGAGCTGGGTCTGACGGGAAAAGTCTTCGCGACCGCAGAGCAGGTGCATGGTCGCGAGGTGGCGGTGATCGACGAATCGTTAGGCGCGAAATATCCTTCTCCGGGCGCCGACGGATTGATCACGAACCAGCCGGGGGTTTCGTTAGGCATTTATGTCGCGGATTGCTGCGCCGTCTATCTGGTCGATCCGGTGCGGAAGGTGATCGGACTCGTCCATTCCGGGAAGAAGGGGACCGAGAAGGCGATCGTGACCAATGCGATCGAGCAGATGGAGAAACGATTCGGGTCCCTCGCGAGCGATCTCATTGTCCAGCTCAGCCCGTGCATTCGACCGCCGCACTACGAGGTCGACTTTGCTGCCGAGATCGTTAGGCAGGCACGGGCTGCAGGAGTCAGAGAGGTGCACGACGCCGGTTCCTGCACGGCCAGCGACCTGCAAAGTTACTACTCGTATCGGGCGGAGAAGGCGCGGACTGGCCGGATGCTCGCCCTGCTCGCGCTTGCCTAACGTTGGCGGAAGTTTGCGATTGACCGTCCCTGCTCGGGGCTGGTATCGATCGACTCCGTGAAACGCTGGCAGTTCATCCTCCTCTTAACGATCGGCGTCGCCTGCCTCTGCCTTAGCCTCGTGACAATTGTGTTTGCCCGGCAGAATCGCAAACTTCAGGAGTCCATCGAGGAACAACAGGCGCTGATCAACAAGGGCGCGCTCAGCCAGCAGATCGGCACCAACCTCGTGCGCGAGATGGCGGCGGTCGCGCAGACGGACGAAAAAATGCGGCAGCTCTTGCAGCAAAACGGCTTCAACCTCGCGCCGGCCCCGTCCGCCGCACCCAGCCCCTAACGATGGACGAAGAATCTTATCCTGAGCAGACGGCGGAGCCGGAAGTCTATTCCTATCAGCAGGTCTACAACGGTTTCTGGCCGGTGCTTTTGCTCGGCCTCAGCCTCATCCTGATCCTAGCCTGGGAAATCTGGGTCGGCGTGGCCACTCGGCAGAGCGCCCAAAAGTTGCAGGAACAGCAGGTGCGCGTCGTCGAGCAATCAAAACAGGTGCAGGGCGGCCTCGAGAAGCTGGTGCGAGGATTGGTGGACCTTTCCCGAAGCGACGACCGGGCGCAGAAGCTGGTGACAAAGTTCGGGATTAAAATCAACCAACCGAGCCTCCCGAGCTCGACGCCCGCGCCCTAACGAAAGCGGCGAACAATCCAGCCTAACGAGACCGCCGGTCCAGCAAAATCATCTCTCCGATCCGGCTGTGTCACGCGCCCTCGCCCGCCCGCAGATGCCGCGAAGTTTTGCCTTCGCCACGAAATCGAAAAAGGCCTCGGCGGCGGGAGACCATTCCCTTTTCCGCGCCTCGACCAGCGCGTGACTGACGTTGAGCCCGCTCTCGTAGAGAAGGCGAAAGGCGCGTTTCAGGTCAGCTCGTTCCTTTGCGGAAAAGCCCGCGCGCCGCAGCCCGACAGCGTTGAGGCCGAAGACAAGGTTGCGGCTTGCTGCGAGGCAAAACGGCGGAATGTCCTTCCCGAATCCCGAACGTCCTTGCGTGATCGCGAGCCGCCCCACGCGCGTAAACTGATGAAAGACGCAGCCGCCGCCGAGGAAGGCCCCATCTTCGACCGTCACGTAACCGCCGAGAAGGCAGTTGTTCGCGATGACGACCTTGTTGCCGACGGTGCAGTTATGGCCGAGATGGGCGCCGGCCATGAGGAAATTATCGTGGCCGACCCGCGTCACGGAATCTGCCGCGGTCCCGCGATGAACGGTGGCGTGCTCGCGGATGACGTTGCGGTCGCCGATTTCCACCGCGCTCTTCGTCCCGGCCTTGAAATTCAAATCCTGTGGCCAGCCGCCAATGACCGCACCCGGCCCGATTCGGTTGTCCGCGCCGATTCGGACTGCTCCGTCGAGCACGACGTGCGATTGCACGATCGTGCGCGGGCCGAGCTCCACCTCCGCGCCAATACAGGCAAAAGGTCCGATCTCGACATCTTCGCCGAGACGGGCGCCGGGCTCGACGATTGCGGTCGGATGAATTTTCACAGCAGACCCATTTCCTTGAAACTGAAATATGGCAGGCGCCCTTCCGCCGGCCCCCCGATGATAACGTGGTCGAGAAGCTTGATCTGGAGGAGCTCGGCCGCTTCGCGCAGCCTTCTCGTTAGGCCATGGTCGGCCTGGCTCGGCGAAGGATCGCCCGAAGGATGGTTGTGCACGACGACGACGGCGTAGGCGGAATAAATGATCGCGGGCCGAAAGACGTCGCGCGGGTGAGCCAGGCTTTCGTTGATGCTGCCTAACGAAACCTCCTCCGCCCGGATCAAGTTGTAGCGCGTGTCGAGGAGAATGATCCGGAGCGATTCCTTGTGCAGCGCCCGGAGCTCCGGCCCGAGTAGGTCGTAGATTTGCTCCGGTGTTTCGATTCTTTTTCCGGTGAAGGCCTGCTGCGCGATCCTCTGTCCGAGCCCGAAGGCCGCGGCCAGTTGCGCGGCCTTGGCAAACCCGATTCCTTTGATCTTGGCCAGCTCCTTGACCGAGCAACGGCTCAAGCGGCCTAACGACCCGTAAAGCGCGATCAACTGTCGTCC
>DASXDC010000211.1:0-8465 GCA_036490855.1 Chthoniobacterales bacterium | reverse complement strand
GTTCGCCGCCGCGGTCGCGCAACGCGACATCGCGGATTGGGCCAACTGGTGGTACACGGCCGACTTCACTCTTTTCCAACCAAACTGGTTCAAGACGCCGCCGTTTAAAGATGAAGAAGGCGACTACAAGGCGCGCTCGCCGATCACCTACATCAAGAACGTCAAGACGCCACTCATGCTCGTGCTCGGGGAAAACGACACCCGCACGCCACCCGGCGCGGGCGGCGAGCAGATGTTTCGCGCTCTCAAGTTCCGCAAGATCCCGACCGTGATGGTGAAGTTTCCCGGCGAAACCCACGAGCTCTCGCGCTCCGGCCAACCCTGGCATCGGATCGAACGGCTCCAGCACATCGTCGGCTGGTTCGATCACTGGCTCAAAGGCGTGGCGAAACCGGAGTACGAAGTCGCGCCTAACGAGGAAGTCTCGAGAAAGCCGCGATAGCGAGGATTTACCTCATCAGCCGGTTGATCTTCGCCCGTCACCGCCGCCGGTCTTGTCACCGGCGCTGACCTTTGCCAACATCAGCCGATGCGAATCCCGAAGCAGAATTACGACGACATCGAGCGCATCATCGAATTCGATTTCGTTAGGGCAACGGAAGCCGCCGCTCTCAACGCCCTTCCCTGGCTCGGACGGGGCGAGAAGGAAAAGGCGGACGGCGCCGCCTGCGATGCGATCCGCGGGATGTTCGACCTCATGAACATCTGCGGCGAAGTCGTGATCGGCGAAGGGATCAAGGACGACGCGCCCGGCATTTTCAAAGGCGAGCAACTCGGCATGTGGCTTCCCGGCGCGCCACAGTTCGACATCGCGCTCGACCCGATCGACGGCACGACCAACATCGCGAAAGGCGCCCCGAACTCGATCACCTGCATTGCGGCCGCGAGCCCGGAAGAAGGGGTCAAAACTGCCCTGCGCGACATCCCGTCGTTCTACATGATGAAGCTCGCCTATGGTCCGGATGTGATCCGGAGTATGAAAAAAGCGGGCATCGCAACCCTGAAGCTCGAGAGCCCGATCGAGGAAACCCTCATCACGGTCGCAAAGGCTTTGCAAAAGCGCGTGCAGGACGTCGTCATCATGATTCTCGACCGTCCGCGTCACAAAAAGATTGTCTCCGAAATCCGCGCCACCGGCGCTTCCCTCCGGATGATCAGCGACGGCGACATCGCCGCCGCCATGGCGCCCTCCTATCCGGAGAGCGGGATTGATCTTTACCTCGGGATCGGGGGCGCGCCGGAAGCGGTCCTGGCGGCGGCGGGAATCAAATGCCTCGGCGGCGACATGCAGTGCGCGATGTGGCCGCGCGACGATCAGGAACGCGCCGACCTCATCGCCAGCGGGCACGAGAAAGATATCGGCCGGGTCTTTTTCGCTGACCACTTGGCCCGCGGGAAAAACATCATTTTTTGCGCGACCGGCATCAGCGACAGCGCGCTGCTGCGCGGCGTCAAATCGCAGGGCACGCACGCCATCACGCACTCCGTCTTGATGCGGGCGAAAAGCAAAACGGTCCGTTTCATTCGCGCCTCGCATAACCTGCAGGAGAAGACGATCCGTCTCCGTTCGGATAACCGGGAGCACAAGATCTGAAGCAAGCTGAAACGAGAACGAGAGAACCAAATCGGGCAGCCTTCATCCTTTTGCCTTCGCCCTTCTTCCTTTTCTTCAATCTCGCACTCGACAAGGCCGGAAGGGCCTGTTCAAATCCCAGTAATACACGCCGCTTATGAGACAAATACCGAAGACCGAGTTGTCGCCCGATAATGGCGCGATCATCGATACGAAATGGAAAGTCGGACCACTGAGCTATCATGCCTGCGCCGCCGGCCCGACACACGACAAGGCCATCGAAGGAAATTTTCGACTCCCGGAAGTGATCGTCTACGATCACGTCGGATTTAAAGGCGCTTATGCCCGGACCAATCTCAGCTTCCATTTTCTGGGCGATTTTTGGAACGACCGCATCAGCTCGCTGATCGTGGTGAGCGGCGTCTGGCGCTTCTATCGCGATGAATATTACAAGGGCGATCATTGGGATCTTGGTCCCGGCTTTTACGAATGCTTTTTCACCCACGCCGGTCCGGATGATGTCGTGAGTTCGTTCCAGGCGATCGCGCTGACCTGATCGCCCCCTAACGACGCGAACAGCGCGCCGGCCGCCGGCAACAAAGTGCGTCCCGCAGCGTGCAGAGCGCGCGCGGTTCGTTTAGATTCCGCCGCGATGGTCGCACTTAAGGAGAAAACGCTGCAGGACAAGATCCTCGACGGCGAACGGATCTCGGCCGCGGAAGCGCTTGAGCTTTATCGCCGGCCGCTCACCGAACTCGGATTGCTGGCCGATGCACGGCGCAACCAGGCGAAGGGAAAAAGTTATGATGACCGAGGACGAGAGATCGTCACCTACATCGTTGACCGCAACATCAACTACACCAACGTCTGCAACGTCTATTGCAAATTCTGCGCTTTTTATCGCACGGAGAAAGACGCCGACCACTACGTCCTGACGCACGAGCAGTTCGATCAGAAGCTCGATGAATTAACCGCTGCCGGCGGCGTGCAGATCCTGATGCAGGGCGGACATCATCCCAAGCTCGGCTTCGATTGGTATCTCGATCTGCTCCATCACATCCGGGAAAAATATCCGCAGATCAACATCCACGGTTTCAGCCCGCCGGAGTTTCAGCATTTCGCCGAGACCTTCCGGATGCCAGTCCGCGACGTCGTTAGGCAATTTAAGGAGGCCGGCCTCGGTTCCATTCCCGGGGGCGGCGGCGAGATTCTGGTCGACGCCGTCCGGCAACGAATCGCGCCGCTTAAGTGCAAGACCGACCAATGGCTTGAGGTGATGCAGGTGGCGCACGAGCTCGGCTTGAAGTCGAGCGCGACGATGATGTTCGGTCATGTCGAGACGATCGAAGATCGGATCGAGCATCTGCGACGTTTGCGCGATCAACAGGACGCGAGCGGAGGATTTACCGCTTTCATTTGCTGGACGTTTCAACCTGAGAATACCGTCCTGAAGGTCGCGCACCGCGTCGGCGCGGCGGAGTATCTGCGGATGCAGGCGCTGGCCCGGATTTTCCTCGATAACATCCCGAATATCCAAAGCTCATGGGTGACCCAGGGGCCGCAGATTGGCCAGGTCGCGCTCAAATACGGGGCAAACGATTTCGGCTCCGTCATGATGGAAGAGAATGTCGTGAGCAGCGCCGGCACCACCTTTCGGCTCGACGCGGAGAAGATCGAGAAGCTGATTCATGACGCTGGCTACGAGCCGCGCCGCCGCAACAATTGGTACGAGCTGCTTTAATTTTCGCCGTTTCTTTGCTGAATTCCGATTGGCAGCGACCGCTCGTCATGGAAAAAAACCGCACCGCAGGAATCAGCAATCATCAATTATAAAAACCACCATTCCTGCCTTGACGTTGCACTCCGCATTACCCATCTAATACGCCAGTTCACCGCTGATGGCCGCCGAGGCGACCGCTCTCTGTCTATGAAAAATCTCATCTCGTTTTGCCGCTTTGCCGCGGTTTTCGTTTCGTTAGGCTGCGCTCTCTCCCTCATGCCGGGAGCGCGTGCGCAGGGGGTGGAAGGCGTTTCGGTTACCTCGATCGACGTCAAGTATGTGGGTCCCGAAACTGTCTCGAAGGACCGCGTGCTCGCCAACATGCGAACGAAAGTCGGCACGCCATATTCCGAGACGACGGTAGAGGATGATATCCGTGCCCTCTACAGCACCGGCCGCATCCAGAACGTCCGCATCTTCGGCGAACCTGCCGGCAACGGTGTCCACGTCCAGGTCATTCTCGCGACACGCGCGCTCGTGACCGAGATCGAAATCGACGGCGCGCAGAGCTTCAAGGCGCGGACGCTGCGTGATCAGATCAAATTCAAAGTGCCGTCACCCGCAGACGCCGAGAAGCTCGAGGAAGGCCGGCAGAACATCATCGATTTCTATCAGCGCAAAGGCTTCCCTGGCGTTGACGTGCAACTCCAGCTCGCGACGAACGAAAGCCGCGGCACGGCCCGCGCCGTCTACACGATCAGCGAAGGCGAGCACGGCGCGGTGCGGGCGATTCGTTTCGAGGGCAACAAGCATTTCAGCGACCGCACGCTGCGTCACCAGATGAAGACGAAGGCGAAAACGCTCATCTCCTTTTTCGACAAGTCGGGCCGGCTCGATCAGGCGCAGTTGCAGCAGGATCTCGACAGCATCCGCGAGTTTTACCAAAACCACGGCTATATCGACATCGCGATTCCCGAGGTCCGGCAGGAGCGCTTCGCGAAAGGCGTTCGCCTCGTGGTGGTGGTGAATGAGGGCCTGCAATACCACGTCGGCAAGGTCACCTTCCAAGGTGAAAAAGTGGCAAAGGAGAGCGGGCTGCGCGCGCTGATCAAGATGAAGGAGGGCTCGATCTATACGCCGAAGGGATTGAAGGACGACTCAAAAGCGATTTCCGATGGTTACGGCGCGGGCGGTTTTGTCGACGTCGATATTCTGCCGCAGGGGACTTCCGCCGGGCCGGGTGTGGTCGATCTGGCTTACATCATCACGGAAGGGGAACGCTCGTTCGTCGAGCGGGTGAACATCGTCGGCAACACGCGCACGAAAGATAAAGTGCTGCGGCGTGAAATCTCTATTCTGCCGGGCGATGTCTTCAATACCGTCCGGGTGGACACGAGCCGAAGCCGTCTCGAGAACCTCGGTTATTTTGAGAAGGTCGATACCTTTCCGGAAGACACCGGCATTCCCGGAAGAAAAGATCTCCTCGTCCAGGTGCAGGAGAAACGCACCGGCTCCCTTAATTTCGGGGCCGGATTCAGCACGATCGAAAGCCTCCTCGGCTTCGTTGAATTGACCCAGGGCAATTTCGACATCACCAACTGGCCGACCTTTACCGGCGGCGGGGAAAAATTCCGGGCCCGCGTCCAGTACGGGACAGAGGAACAGAATTATCTGCTCTCCCTGACTGAGCCTTATTTCCTCGATAAACCGCTGTCGTTAGGCGGCGACCTTTTTTATCGCGACGCGGGCTTCCTCAGCTCCATCTACGATCAGCGGAATTATGGTTTTTCAATCGAACTGCGCACGCCGCTCCCGAAGCTTTCGCCCTTCGCCTCTCTCAGTCTGGATTATCGGCTGGAGGAGATCGATATCTTCAACGTCGATCTCCTCGCTTCAGACCTCATTAAGCAGGAAGCAGGCGATCGGTTAAAGAGCGAGGTCAGCAGCACCTTTCTCTACGATACGCGCGACAGCGTCTTCCTCACCCGGCACGGGCATCGCTTTGTCTTCACGCCGCACATCGCAGGCGGCTTCCTCGGAGGCAATACCCAGACTTACGGGTTCGACGCGGAAGGCTCGCAGTATTTCCTTTTTCCCTTCGACGTCATCCTCACGCTTAATGGCGAAGTCGCGGTCGTGGACACTTGGGGCAATGGCGACCGGGTGCCACTTTTCGACCGGCTCTTTCTCGGCGGCGCGAACGATATCCGCGGTTTCAATTTTCGCGATGTCGGCCCAAAGGATTCGAACGGCGAGCCAATCGGCGGCGACACTCTCGCCCGGTTTACGATTGAAACTACCGTGCCGATCATCCCGCGCGTCCGCGGCGCAATCTTCTACGACACCGGCTTCGTGAACTCCGGCGCCTACGACTTCGGCACGGGACATCTGACTTCCGATGTCGGCGTCGGTCTGCGCCTCGATCTTCCAGTCGGTCCGCTCAAGATCGACTACGGCATTCCGATTCAGAAAGACAACAACTCTGGTGGGGGCAAAATCCAGTTTAGTGTCGGCTATCAATTTTGAACGAAAGGCGACACTTGCAGTCAAACGACATCCCAATTACCAGTCTCACCTTACATCTATGAAAAAGCTCATCCTCGTCGTCGTTCTTTCCGCCTTCGCACTCCCCAGCGGGGCCTTTGCCCAGATGAAAGTCGGCACCATCGACATGAATCGTGCCTTCAAGGAATACAACAAGACGAAGGACGCAGAGAAGAAGATCAACGACGCGAAAGACGCCGCCAAGAAAGAGTATGACGACCGCGCCGACTCCTATAAAAAGGCACTCGACGAGATCAACAAGCTCAATCAGCAACTCGAAGCGCCCGCTCTCAGCGCCGACGCCAAGACGCAAAAGGCCAAGGATCGTGATGAGAAAATCGCCAGCATCAAGAACATGGAGCGCGAGATTAACGACTTCCGCCAGACGCGCGAGAAGCAGCTCCAGGAACAGGCCGTGCGAATGCGCGATGGCATTGTAAAAGAGATCACCGACGTCGTGACGACGAGAGTGAAAGCAGCCAACATGGATCTCGTCTTCGACACCTCGGGCGTGAGCTTGAACGGCGTGCCGACGGTCATGTATGCGAAACCCGGCATGGATTTCACCGACGAAGTCGTGGCGCAACTAAACAAGGCTAACCCGGCGGCGCCCGCCAAAGCCACGCCGGCCGCGACAAAAGCGAAGAAGTAACGAATCGGAAATTTCAAATTAGAACGCACGCTGGAAAGGCGTGCGTTTTTTTTGCCGGCATGCCCAGACCGGTTGCAACCAGACGCGCCCGAGCGCAAGGTCGTGCGGTGGGCTTTCGAGGGATGATCGCGTTCTGCTGCGCCGCGACCTTTCTTAGCCCAACGACGGGCGCCGAATCTTCATTGAATTGGGAGAAAACCGTTACCACGTTACCCCGCGGAAGTTTCCCAAATCCTCGTCCGCTCGTCGCTAGTTACAACTTCGGCTGGAGCGAAGTGGTCGCAGCCGTGGCCGAAATCCATTTCGGGAAAAGCGGCGATCGCCTCCAACTCGAGGGCACAGGAGAAACAATCGGCGTCGTCCGCGCGCTCTGGAGATTCGACACTCGCCACCGCGCGCTGGCCGACGCAGTCACCCTGCATCCGATTTCGATGCATCAGGTCGACGAGCTGCGCAACAAAACCGTCACGACCGACGTAATCTTCAAACCAGGCGGCCTCGAGCGTATCCGGAGCGATAGCAAAATGAAAAAGCCGCCAGCTGCGAAGACGTTCAGTTTCGCCGGTGGAGTTTACGACATGCATTCCGCGCTGCTTTACCTCCGCAGCCAGGCGTTGCGTGAAGGGGATGTATATCGGCTCGTCATCTATCCCGCCACCAGTCCTTATCTAGCCACTCTCACCGTCGTTGGTCACCCACGGCTCACGGTCGCAGCCGGCAGCTACGACGCGATCAAGCTCGATCTTCAGCTCTCCAAAATCGGGAAGAAACGAGAGCTCGAACCGCACAAGAAATTCCGCCGCGCCAGCATTTGGGTTTCCAATGACGCCGACCGGCTGCTCCTCCGCGTCGAAGCGAATATTTTTATCGGAACGGTTTTCGCCGAGCTGCAGTCGGTTCGGTTCCGAGACGCAAATGCCAGCGCGCCTAACGACCTATCACCGGTTCTCCACGGTAAACAGGCCGGGGCGGCAGCCGGCGCGGCGAACCCCTAAATCCCGGACCGCGCTGGCCGGGCAACAGGCCGAGCGCCCCAAGCGTTTCCATATTCAAGCGACCATCCGGCACGAGTCCAGCGCGCGCCTGAAACGCCCGGAGCGCCCCCACCGTCGCGGATCCAAATTCGCCATCAATCCCGCTCCGATAATATCCGTAACGGGCCAGCAGCGCCTGCGCGCCTACCACGACATGCCGCTGCAAATCGGGCGGCGCGATCTCGTAGGGGGTGCCGGCAAATACCTCGCGGCGTTCCATTCGATATCCGCGCGGTTCTATTCCAGCCGCCGGCGGCGGACCATAATTGGATGGAGGTTCGGGCGGAGAAATCTCCGCTGATTGCGGCGCACCTTCCTCCTCCGGTTCCGACTGTGCGTGCGAGACAGTCGGTGCAGGTCGGGCCGCCGGACGCTGCCCGCCCGAACTTACGCCTAACGACCGCAAAGTTTCGGCATCGATCTCTCCGGTAATCTGCAACCCGTTGCGAATCTGATAACGCCGGATGGCGGCGGTCGTGTCCGACGTCTTCTGCCCATTCACCGCACCGTAATAAAACCCCTGGTCCTTCAAAGCCTGCTGCACGGCGAGCGTGGCTTGGTCCGCTCGAAGAAGGCCCGCTCCGGCAAAGAACAGAAAAAGAAAAGCGAGACAGCTCCGTTTCATGACCTGCATTCGACGAATCATTTTCTCTCCTTATTCAGGCCGGGTCGAAGCCATGGCCAGCGTCGGCTCGGCGGCGCGCAACTTCTCGCGGTAACGCCGCACTCCCTCGCTGATCGCGACCGCGATTTTCTGCCGATATTCGCTCGTCGTCAGTTTCGTTAGATCTGACTTGCTGCTGATAAAGCCTCCCTCCACCAAAGCTGCCGGATGGCGGGTATTGGCGATGACGTAAAACTGTTCCGCCTTGATCCCGCGATTCACCGCCTGCGTTTGCTCAACCAGTGCGGCCTGAATGCATTCGGCCAGATTTTCGCTCT
>DASXDC010000210.1:0-14159 GCA_036490855.1 Chthoniobacterales bacterium | reverse complement strand
GAGCGCGAAGTAAAGAAGCGGCTGCGGGCGAACCCATTTCCCAGCCGCTTCGCCACTCCGCCCTAACGATTTCGCCTCGCCTTCCGCAATGGCGGCCCGCGCCGGTTTGTGTATCGTTGGCGCTCTCTCGAATGCCGAAATTTTTCATCAAGACCTACGGTTGCCAGATGAACGAACGCGACTCGGAACAGGTCGCCCGTTCCCTGCTCGACCGCGGCTACGAAGCGGTGGCGAGCGAAGCCGAGGCTGACGTCGTGCTGTTGAATACCTGCAGCGTGCGCGATATGGCCGACCAAAAAGCGCTCGGCAAAATGGGCATGCTGGGCAAAATGGCGAAGCAAAAGCCGGAGGCGGTTTTCGGATTTCTCGGCTGTATGGCGCAGGCGCGTGGGACGGAGTTGCTCAAGCTAGTGCCGCACGTCGATCTCGTTATCGGCACGCAAAAATTTCATCGCGTGGCCGACTACGTCGGAGAGCTGATGGAGAAGAAGCGCGGGCGCGGAATGGATGATCCGCGCTTTTCGATCGTCGACACGGATGAGGAAATTGGCTCGCAGGCGACCATCCGCGAGCACGCGCTGCGATCGCGGCAGGCGACGGCTTTTGTTTCGATCATGCAGGGATGCAACATGCATTGCACCTTTTGCATTGTGCCGCGGACGCGTGGTGCGGAGCGCAGTCGCACAATCGAAGAGATCGTTAGGGAAGTACGTGGATTGGTGGAGCGCGGAGTGAAGGAGATCACGCTCCTCGGGCAGATTGTGAACCTCTACGGGCGGCACGAGTTTCCGAAGGTCGACGGTAAAAGCCCGTTCGTGCAGTTGCTCGAGGCGGTGCATGACGTCGATGGTCTCGAGCGCCTTCGCTTCACCTCGCCGCATCCGATCGGCTTTCGCGCGGATCTAATCGCCGCTCTGCGCGACCTGCCGAAGCTTTGCGAGCACGTCCACCTTCCCTTGCAATCGGGTTCGAATCGCATCCTCAGGGCGATGCACCGCACCTACACGGCGGAAAAATATCTCCGGCTGGTCGACGAAATCCGCGCGAAGGAAAGCGAGATTGCCCTAACGACTGATATCATCGTCGGTTTTCCCGGGGAAACAGAGGAGGATTACGGGAAGACGCGGTCGTTAGTCGAAAGGATCCAGTTCGACAACGCCTTCGTCTTTCGCTATTCGCCGCGAAGCGAAACGCCGGCCGCCCGGATGAGCCCGCAGGTCGAGGAAGGTCTGAAGGAAGCGCGCAATCGAGATTTGCTCGCGATCGTAGACGCGGCTGCGCGTCGCGCGGGAGCGCGGTTCGTCGGGCGCGAAGTGGAAGTGCTTTGTGAAGGTCCGAGCAAAACAAATCGCGCCCGCCTAACGGGCCGGACGCGCGGAAACAAAATCGTTATCTTCGAGGGAAATGAGTCGGATGTGGGGCGACTGCTCGAACTCAAGGTCACACATTCTACCGGCTTCAGCCTCTCGGCGGTGAAGCCGGCTGCGAGTTGTCATTTTCCCAGCGCCGGAGAACTTCAAGGGCCGATCGCGCGCACTTTATGATTTATACTTTGTCTCTGCATGCCGCCGGCCTGATCGCAGGCGCGCTGCTCGCCTTACTTAGCTTGGTCGCGCTTTTTTTGCCAGCCCGCGATCTCCTGACGCCGCTGCCGCGTTCTCGCACCGCCGGGGCGGTCCTGCTCACGGTGAGTTTCATCTGGAGTTTTTGGTTGCTCGCCACAATGGAGATGGGCGAGTTCTCGAGTTTTCGTCGGCCGCTGCTGATCGCTTTGCCGATCGGCTTCATTCTCGTGCTTCGGTTTGTCGATGAATTTCTCGCCGTCCGGGCGTTAGGCATTCTCTGCCTGCTCGCGGCCGAGCCGCTGCTTGATGCCGCTTTTCTCCGACCCGAAATGAGCCGGTTGCTGGTGACGGTGCTCGCCTACATCATGATCGTGCTCGGACTGCTCTGGGTCACGATGCCGTATTTGCTGCGCGATCAGATTGATTGGAGCACGAAAAGCTCGGGACGCTGGCGGATTGTTGCCGCGCTCGCGCTCGTTTATGGCGCGGCAATTTTGGCCTGCACTTTTGTGGCTTATTGAGCCGCATCCTGGTCATTCGCGGCGGAGCGCTGGGCGACTTCGTTCTTACCCTGCCGGCCATCCGGCTGCTGCGGGAAGGTTTTCCTTCCGCGCAGCTCGAAGTGCTTGGTTACAAACATCTCGTCGCGCTCGCGGAGATGAGCGGATACGCGGACGCGGCGCGCTCGATCGAGTATGCGGGCCTTGCTGGGTTCTTTAGCGACGCCGGGGAGTTGTCGCCCGAGCTGGTGGAATACTTCGGTGGTTTTCAGCAGATCGTGAGCTATCTCTTCGACCCCGATCAGGTTTTTTCGAACAATCTGAAGCGAGCGGGCGTGCGAAATTTTCTCGCCGGCTCGCCCCACCTAACAGGCCGTGAACACGCCGCGCGACAGCTCGCCCGACCGCTCGAAAGCCTGGCGCTCTACCTTCAAGATCCGGCGGCGGTGATCGTGCCTAACGAAAAGAGGACGGTCAACCCCATGCTTCTCGCGATTCATCCCGGCAGCGGAAGTGAAAGCAAGAACTGGCCGCTGCAGCGCTTCCAGGACCTCATTTCCGCCTTTCTGGCGGAGAAGGAGGAGCGACGAATCCTGATCGTCGGCGGAGAAGCGGACGAAGCACGCCTGGCGGAATTGACTCGAGCTTTGTCCACCGAAAAAATCGAGTTCGCTTGTAACCTGGCGCTGCCCGAGCTCGCAGGTCGCCTGCAAAATTGCGCCTGCTATCTCGGCCACGATAGCGGCGTTTCCCATCTCGCCGCGGCCGTGGGTGTGCCCTCGCTCCTTCTTTTCGGTCCGACAGATCCGGCAGTTTGGGCGCCGGCAAACAAACAAGTGAAGGTCCTGCGCGCTCCCTGCCTAACGATGACCGGAATCGGCCTCGCGGACGTGCTCGTCTCGTTAGGCGAAATTATGAGCTGATGCGCATCGGCATCAGGACGTAGAGAAACGGGCTCTGGATCTTGATCACGCCCGGGCTCATCTCGTCGATCAAATCGAGGAAAATTTCGTCCTCGGAAAGATTGCGCAACGGCGCCATGAGAAACTCTGGATTGAAAGCGATGGAAAACTCGCGGCCCTTGTAGGAGACCGGGAGCGATTCCTTCGCCTCGCCGACTTCGGGAGTGTTGGCCGTGATGTCGATATTGTTCTTGGAAAAGTTCAGTTTGATCGAATTCGACTTGTCGCTCGCGAGGAGTGAGACGCGCTTGAGCGAATTAAGGAAGGTTTCGCGCTCGAGCGTGACGCGTTCCTTCATTTCACCGGGAATGACCTGTTTGTAGTTCGGATAATTTCCCTCGATCAACTTCGAGACGAGAAGCGTGTTATTGAGATCGAAGGCGATCTGTCCGCTGCTCACACTCACCCGCACATCGCCCTCATCGGTCAGGAGGCGCTGTAATTCCGTCACCGCCTTGGTCGGGACGATGATGTCGGCCTCGTGGCTGCGCGGAAATTCCAGATCGATGTCGAGCATCGCGAGGCGGCGTCCATCGGTCGCGACGAGCGTGAGTTTGTTGTCCTTGAAACTGAAGAGAACACCGTTGAGGACGTAGCGCGTCTCGTCCGTCGAGATGGCATAGGAGGTTTTCTTGAGCCCGTCGCGCAAATCCTTCTGCCGAATCGTAACGACTTTCGAATCATCGAATTTCGGGAGGGGCGGGAACTCCTCTTCGGGTAAACCGAGAATCTTGAAAAAGCTCTGGCCGCTGCGAATGGAGGCGGCGTTTTTGCCGTCGATATCGAACTGAATTTCGCTCGAGGGCAACTCGCGGATGATGGTGAAAAGCCGCCGCGCCGGCAGGGTGGTCGCGCCTTCTTTTTCGACTTCTGCTTCGAAACTTCCGCGTACCCCGACGTCGAGATCGGTCGTCGTTAGGCGAACTTCCCCGCCGTTGGTTTGGAGGAGGACGTTCGAAAGAATTGGCAGAGTCGTGCGAGTGCTGACGACGTTTTGAACCTGCTGCAGACATTCGAGGAGTTTCTCTTTCGTAACGCTAAATTTCATGAAGGCGGATAGGAGTCGTTAAGATGTAAGGCTTTCGATTTTATCCGGCAACCGCAATCTCGCAGGACGCGCCTAGCGTTGGAGCGCGCTGTCGATGAACGAGATCGTCTGGCGAATTTTGTCCTGCTCCTTCATCCGTTTCTTCACCAGTTTGCAGGCATGCAGGACGGTGCCGTGATCGCGGCCGCCGAAGGCTTCGCCGATCTCGTTGAGCGAAGCTTTCGTTAGTTCACGCGCCAGATACATCGCGATCTGACGCGGGAAAGCGATGTTGGCCGGTCGCCGTTTGCTCGTCATATCCGCGAGGCGCACGTCGAAGTGCTCGGCCACCCGCCGCTGGATTTGGTCGATCGTGACGGCGCGGCGCGCTTCCTCTTGCAGGATGTCCTTGAGCAGATGCTCGACGACTTCGTGTGTCAGTTCCTTTCCACTCAGTGACGCGAAGGAGGCCACACGCATGAGCGCGCCCTCCAATCGCCTAACGTTCGTTTTGATCCGGGTAGCGAGGAAGTCGAAGATCTCGTCGCGCAGCCTGATTTTGAGTGTGCGCGCTTTCTTGCGCAGGATCGCCATCCGCGTTTCGACATCGGGCGGCTGCAGCTCGGCCGTCAGCCCCCACTCGAAACGCGAGACGAGGCGATGCTCGAGGTTGGCGATCTCCGAAGCCGGTCTGTCGCTTGAGAGCACGATCTGCTTATGCCCGTCGAAGAGGGTGTTGAAGGTGTGGAAGAACTCCTCCTGCGAACGCTCCTTGCCGCCGAGAAAATGGATGTCGTCGATCAGGAGCAGGTCGGCCTGGCGATAGCGCTTGCGAAATTTGACAAGGTTGTTGTGCTGGATGGCGTCGATGAACTCATTGATGAAAAGCTCGCTCGAGAGATACATCACGCGGGTGCCTTTCCCACGCGCGCCGATGTACTGGCCGATCGCCTGCATGAGATGCGTTTTGCCGAGGCCGACGCCGCCGTAGATAAAAAGCGGGTTGTAGGTTTTGGCGGGCGACTGCGCGACGGCGAGGCTGGCGGCGTGCGCGATCTCATTGTTAGGCCCGACGACAAATGATTCGAATGTGTTGCGCGGGTTAAGGCCGGGCGTCTTGTTCGCGCGGTTCGCGGCTTGGGCTTTGGCCGCTACACTCGGTTCCGGTTCCACTCCATCCGAGCTGGCCGTGCTGTCGACCGCGCAGATAAATTTGACCGTCCGTGGCTCGCCGACCACCGACGCAATTGCGTTTTGCAAAGCCGGCATGTGATTACTCTCGATCCAGAATTGATAGATGTTGTTTGGAACGAGCAGCGTGATCTCATCGGCGGTCGCACCGGTCAGTTTTACAGCTGAAAACCACCGCTTAAAAGTATCGGCGCTGACCTGCGGTTTGAGAGCGGCAGAAAGCTTCGTCCACAACTGGCTACATTTCTCGTCCATGGCGACTTGTTAACAGCGTTAAATAACGCCCGAAGCGGTTCGCGACGGAAAGAAACGACGAGCGTACGCCGCGCGCGTGGAACGTAACGGACGTTCGCCGCGCGGCCGGAGGCTGACTGAAAAGTGCAAAAAAAGGCTGTTATACGAGGGAAAACGGAAAATTGCGTTCCCGCGCGTGCAGAGGGTCGCCGCGGGAGAGACCGCCGGAATCTTCACCCGATGACAACTGGCTTTTCCTTCCATACTCTCGACTCCGTTTCCAGGGTTGGTCTTGTTCACATCTTGTTCACACCCGGTTTTTGTCCTCCCGGCCTGCGGCTTCAGACTAAAAATTGCAGGAGGCTGTCACAAGAAAAAATCCGAAGTTTATTTTGTCGCTGCCAAGAAAAAAATCTTGACGAAAATTGGACTCTGGCAGGTTCAATATTTACGCGGGAGAGTCGGTTTTGCGTGATTCAATAACTCGTTAGGCAAACGTCTTTTCCGAATTGCACTACCAGCATTCCCTGCCCGTCCTTTCGGCATTTTTTGCGCGCGAAAAGGTTCGCGCTGCGGTCGATTTGCCCGAAATTCCGAGCTTGAGGATGGAGGAACGGGATCCGAAGCAGAGCCGCGGGCCAAGATTTGTCGCCCTGGCCGCACTCGCCCTCAGCAGTTTGATGGGCCTCGGCGGTTGCGCGACGCCGCCGCCACCGGGGCCGAATGTGACCCACGTCGTCCTGCTGTGGTTGAAACATCCGCAGCGCACGGCGGATCGCGCTCGCCTCATCCGCACCGCGCACTCGCTTCGCATGATCCCGGGGGTGTTGAGGGTTGAAGCGGGTCGTGCTGTGCCCCCAGTCGGGCCGCATGCGCCGCGCGATTTCGACCTTGGGGTGGTGGTTACATTTCGGGACCGGGCGGCTTTGGAACGCTACGAAAAGGATCCGAGTCATGCCGAGGCGATGCAACAGTACCTGCGCCCGCTTGTCCGGCGTTACGAAGTCTACAACCTGGGCGATCGTTAGGCTGCGATGCGTCTCCTGCTGACGGTCCTATTCTTTGCCCTTCCACTCTCCCCCCTGTGCGCGGATGAGATTCCGCCGCCGTTCGGTTTTCGCTGGAACGATTCAAATATCCGCGTCGAGAAAGTTTTGAGAGGAGCGAAGGCGAAGATCATCGATCGCGCACGGGGCAGCGAGGGCGAGCAAATTTGGACGGTTGAGGGGCTGATCCATCCGGGTTTGAAACGCACGCTCTTCACTTTCAAGAGCGACGAGCTCGCGCAGGTGGAACTTCAATACGAATATCCCGATTGGACGCTCGAACATTATAACAGCCGGATGGGGGAAGTGCGCCGCTACTTTGACGCCAAGTACGGCATCGGCCGGCTCATCTCGCGTTCGCGCGATAACGACACCGACGTCATCCAGACGCTCGTCGGTTATCAGTGGGTGGTCGGGAAAACCGCTCTTGAGCTCTTTTACTTCTCCGCCCAGAAACAGCCTAACGTCTACCGCAACATCACGGTGACGTATAAGGAGATCTGAGGCGGAAAGGAAATCAGCGCCTAACGAGGCGCGTTTTCCTTCTGCATTCGTTTCAGCCGGCTGCGAAGCGCGACCTTCGTCGCCGCGCTCATCCGGTCGATAAAAAGGATGCCGTTGAGATGATCGACTTCATGCTGCAGAGCGCGAGCCAGCAGCCCGGTCGCCTCGATCTCGAGCGCCTCGCCTTCCAGCGTCTGGGCGTGCGCGGCGACGGAGATCGCGCGGGAGATGTCGGCCGTGATCTCGGGGAAGCTGAGACAGCCTTCCGCAGCCACGTCCGTTTCGTGACCGAGGACCAGCTCCGGATTGAGCAGGACGAGCGGCATCGAAACTTTCGGATCAACCTCCACGCCGTTTAATTTCATCGTGCTCGCCTGATCTTCCGCACCCGCTACATCGATGACGGTCAATTGGAGCGGAGAGCCGACCTGCTGCGCGGCGAGCCCAACGCCGTTCGCTTCGCGCATCGTCTCGAGCATGTTCGCGGCCAGCTCACGCACCTCCGCGTCGATCTTTTCGATTCGCTTCCCTTTGGCGCGCAAGACCGGCTCGCCATAACGCACGATCCGCAGCTTCATTTCATCGCCGGCGCCTGGGTGAAGGCCGGCAGGTTGCGCACCCCGGCGAGTTTCAATGCGTCCATCACTTTAATGATGATGCCGAAAGAGGCTTTCTCATCCGCCTTCAAGACGAGGGTGCTCTTGCGCTCCGCCGGCAGATTCGTGATCGCCTCCTGCAGTTGATCGACGGCGATCGTTTTGCCATCGAGTTTGAGTGAATCTTGTGCGTCGACGCTTACGATCGCGTGCTCGAGCTCGGCCGGCTTCGCGCTCGAAGTCTTTGATTCCGGTAAGTTGATCTGCACTTCCGGCTGATCTTTCTTAAAGGTCGTCGAGACCACGAAAAAGATGAGCAAGATGGTCAGGATATCGACGAGCGAGACGATAATGATCGACGGCGCGCGGCGTTTCCGAACGGCAAACTTCATCGCAGCAATCCCGTCAATTCGTTAGGTCAGGGGGGTGGCGGCGTGCGACATCGCGGGCGGTGGAACGGGCGGGGCGACACGGAGCGAAGCGCCTTCTGGGATCCGTCCGTAGTAGCACTTACTGATCAGTTCCACGACGAGTGTTTCCATTTCGACCGACATCACTTCGACTTTTTTCGAGAAATAACTGAACGCGATCAATGTCGGGACGGCGATGGAAAGGCCGAAGACGGTGGCGTTGAGGGCCTCGGCGATCCCGAGCGCAATAGCTTTCGTGTCGGCCGCGCCAGTCGCGAGCCCGAGGTGCGAGAAAACATGCACCAGGCCGGAGACGGCGCCGATCAGGCCTAACAATGGCGCGATGCCCGTGATAATCTCGAGCACGATCAATCCCCGCTCGAGGATGACCATCTCGTGCCGCGCACGCGTCTCGACCGCTTCGACGTTCTCCGAGCGTGGCGCGCGCAGTTGTTGCAGAGCGACGCGGGCAATCCGAGCGAGCGAGGAATCATCTTCGCGCACGATTCGCGCAAGCCGTTCCGGATTTCCGCCGGGCGAAAGGCGCTCGATCTCGCTTTCGATCACCAGCGGGAGCACGTTACGCCGCCGCAGGGCCATCGAGCGCAGAATGATCACAGTCAGAGCCACGATTGAGCAGGCGAGGAGAGGCCACATGAAGATTCCGCCGCGGAGCAGGAAAGCGAGAGCGGATTGGAGGGGGTTGGCGGCGTCAGCCGGAAGTAGAGCGATCATCGATTCGGGAAAATAGCGAACACCATCTGATCCATTGTCAAATGGCCGCCCGGCAGCGTCGCCACCAAATCATCGGAGAGCGGCGGGAACTTCGTTTCTTGGATGGAGCGAATCGCGATGCTGGCGCAGGCCTCAGTCGTCGTATTCTTGAGGACGCGCAAATTTTCGATGTGCCCGTCCGGCTCGATGTCGAAACGCAGCTCGGTCGTGCCGACGCTCTTGAGGTCGGCGTCTTGTTCCATCAGATAATACCAGCGCGAGCCGATCGCATCCTGCAGTTGCTTCACGTACTTGCCAAGCGGTGTGCCGACGGCGTTGATGGCCGCCGGGCCACGATTGCTGATCCCGCCGCGGATGACGGTCTTGCGTTGGAGATCGCGGTAACTCGATTGCGGCGGAGGCGGAGTGTTGCTCGGCTCCGGAGTTGGTGTGGGTGTTTCGCTCGGCGTCGGAATTTCTGTTTTCTCCTCCGTCTCTGGCGGGGAAGGAACCGGCGTCGGAGTTTCGGTGAGAAGGGCGAGTTGGTCGGGCGCGAGTGTCGGCTGCGGGGTCGGTTCGGGCGGCGTGGGGGATTCGTTAGGCGTGGGTGTGGGTTGCGCCTTCGGCGCCGGTGTCGGCTTTGGTTGTGGCGTAGCGCCCGGGCGACCGAGCGAGTAATCGTGGTCCTCGAGGTTCATTATGGGCCGGTCTGCGCCGTCCTGGCCGGGAAGCGGGTTATCCGCGGTCGCCGCTTTTTCCGCGGCGGCGATCGAGTTCTCATTCGCTTCGAAGGTTTTCTCTTTCGGCTTTTCGACTGATTTGCGCGCCGGGTCGACAGTGGTGAGGGGCGCATTCTTCGGGACGAGCGGCGGCGGAGTCGGCTCCGGTGCTTGCACAATCGTCAGCTGCGGGACCTGCTCTGGCTCAAGCGGTATTTCCTCCTGCTGCCGGCTGGCAAAGGCTGCCAGCGAAAGCCCGATCAGCACATGCAGAGCGAGCGAGGCGAGCACCGCCCACCAAACCTTTCGCCGATCTCGATTGGGTTCCGTCATGGCTATGCCGCCGAGGAGGCGAGACGTCCCTCAGTGGGGGCGCGGGGTGGGACGGCGGATGATTTCTTCAGACCGGAAAATTATCTCAGCTTCCCCGGGGTGACAACCGGCGCCGGGTCGTCTTGCGCGCGTAATGGAAAAGATATTGCTGGGCATAACCGCCATGCCCGCCGAAGTGCCGGGCGGCAAACTTCTGCAGTTCGTTAGGCCGGAATTTGCGCCGGCGCGGAAAATAGTTCTCACGCAGCACGCGCTCGACCCAAACGTCGATCGGGAACGCCTCGAGCCTTTCGTAGGCGAAAAGCATTACGCAATTCGCGACCTTCATGCCGACACCCGGCAGCGCGCAGAGCGCGGCGCGCAGTTCGATGTCGGGCAGGGTAGCCAATTGTTCGAGATCAACTTTGCCGCTCGCGACGAGCTGGGCGGTGGCGAGCAGATTTTTCGCGCGATAACCGAGCGCGCAATGGCGCAGGTCGGTTTCATGCAGGTCAGCCATCACCTCAGGCCGCGGATAGCTGTAGACGTGGATCTTGCCTAACGAGCGTCGCATTCCAAAACGCTCGCGCAACGTGCGCGAGATCTGCCGGATGTGCACCACCTGCTTCATCGACGAAGTGATAAAGGTGGCGAGACATTCCCACCGCGGTTGCCGCATGATCCGCAGCCCGCGGCAGAACTCCCCGGCCGCCTGCATCGCGGGATCGCCGGGGAGCGACTCGCAAATCTCCGCGAGCGGGTGATCGAGGGAAAAGTAGCGCGCGACGCTTTTCGCCGGCGCTCCCCGGAATTTCAGCGCGCCTCCTCGTTGCTCGAGGTAGACCGCGCGTTGATCGAGCGCGCCGGCAAAGCCTTTGCCTAACGACTCCCAGTGGAACGTCTGTCCCGAGTCGAGGGTGAGCGCGAGATCGAAGTCGGGCGCGGCAATTTCCATCGCGCAACATAGCCCGTAGGCCCGCGCCGAAAACCCTTTGCGCCTGCCGTGAATTCTGGCAGCTAACAACCGGTGGACGCGCGCCTCCTCATCGATACCGGAGTCCTGCTCCTCTACTTTTTCGTCATCATCTTCATCGGCCTCTACATGGGCCGGAAGGAGGACAACCTCGAGGACTTCGCGCTCGGCGGACGCAAGATCCCGTGGTGGGCGGTGCTCGCTTCCATCATCGCGGCGGAAACGAGCGCCGGCACGTTTTTCGGCACGCCCGGCGAAGGCTTCGCGCTCCGGAATTACACCTATCTCCAACTCGCGCTCGGCACGATCATCGCCCGCATTCTGGTCAGCTACATCTTCATCAAGCCGTATTACGACCACAAAGTTTTCTCGATCTACGAATACCTCACCATCCGGTTCGGCACACGGACGAAAAACGCGGCGTCGGCGGTGTTCATGATCACGCGTCTGCTCGCTTCCGGCGCGCGGCTTTACGTCGGCGCGATTGCGCTCGCGCTCGCCTACGAAATGATCAGCGGCGTCCGCCCGACGCCGTCACAAACGCTGTGGATTTATGTGCTCGCGACGATCGCGATCGTGATCCTGACCGCGATCTACACGACGTTAGGCGGAATCAAGGCCGTCATCTGGACCGATCTCATCCAGGCTTCGATCATGTTTGGCAGCGCGCTGGTTGCAGTGGCGCTGCTTTATTCCTCCATCCCGGGCGGATGGGATGAAATCGTCAGGCGAACCGGCGGTTTTCACCTTCACGATTTCCTGACTACCGGGCTGGATCCGGCGAAGCACGGCTGGGCGAAGGTCGTCGGAATGTTCGGGATCGAGTACACCATCTTCGCCGGGCTTTTCGGCGCCACCTTCATCACCATGGGGACGCATGGGACCGATCAGGATATGGTGCAACGGATGCTGACCGCGCCCGATATTCGGCGGAGCCGGCGCTCGCTTATTCTCTCCGGTCTCGCGGATATCCCGATCGCTTTCACCTTCCTCACGATCGGATTGTTGCTCTGGGTTTATTACCAGGCGCATCCAGATCCGACGCTCTCGAAAACGCCTAACGAGACTTTTTGTCATTATATTCTCTATCAAATGCCAGTCGGTCTCCGCGGACTCCTGATTGCGGGCATCTTCGCGACGACGATGGGCTCGCTCAGCACCGCGCTGAACGCGCTCGCGACCAGCTTCACTCGCGACTGGTATCAGCCCTACATCAATCGCAGGGCGGGCGAGGCGGAAAGCCTCGGCGCGGTCCGCTGGGCGACAGTTGTCTTCGCCGTCCTGATGATCCTGGTCGCCTCCGCGACTTCCTATTGCGTGATCGTGCTGCCGAACGTGCGCATCATCCCGATCGCGCTCGGCATCTTCGGTTACACCTACGGCTCTTTGTTAGGCATTTTCTTCTGCGGGATGCTGACGAAACGGCGCGGCGCCGATTGGATTAACCCGCTCGCGATGGTCGCCGGCTTCCTCTTCGTCGCGCTAGTCAGCAACTTGCCTAACGACATCGCGCGAATCTTCGGCGCGCAGCTCTACCTCCCGCCGAAATGGCTCCCGATCATGGAATTCCCCTGGTGGATCTGCTTCGGCACGATCGTGACCTTCCTCGTCGCGGTGCTCTTTCGCACCGGAGGCGGCGCGGTTGCGGCCGACGTTAGGCGGCCGGCAGACCGTGGGCCTGCAGCTTCTTGATCCTCCGATCAAGATCGCAACGGTCGATCAGATCGACCACGCGCACTCGATCCGACTCGAGGGTGAAGAGAAGCCGATGGCTGCCCGCGATCTTCTTGCGCAGGACGCCGTGGTAAGCCTTCAGGTGCACCACAGTGTCGAAGGCCGTCGCCTCGCCGCCCGCCAACTGGCCGAGATACGCCATCGTCGCGCGACCAACGTGCTGCGGGAAAGCCGCCAGCGTTTGCTCGAATTTTTTCGGAAATTCCAGCATCCGGACCGGCTGCGTCCCCGAAACCTCGAGCTGCTCGCCGGCATCTTCCTCGTCCTGAATCTCGGGACCCTGGCTGCCATTCGGGCTCGCTTTGACCGTCTTTAGTTCTTCCTGCAAACGTACGAGGTCGCGCAGATAGCCGAGCTTCTCCGCGCCTTCTTCCCTGATCTTCGCCTGCAGCCAATCCACCTTCTCGCGCAGTTTGCGATTCTCTTCGTCGTGCTCGCTTGATTTGGCTGGCGTGCTGGCGACGGCTTCTCGCGCCTCCCGTTTCTCCTGCAAGGCGAGCGCGCGCTTGGCAGTTGCGAGCGACTCCTTTAAGCGCCGGAGTTCCTCGGCCTTCGCGCTCAATTTGGCCTGTGCTGCCGCGACCTGCGTGCCGTGGTTGTTCTTCTTTTGCAGAGCGCGCTCATCCATGAAATCGCCGAACTCATCATCGGGCGAAAGAGCCAGCCGATCGCGTGCGTGCAGGATTCGATCGAAAACCGAGGCGGCTCTCTTCGGATCCTCGAGCAACGGCAGCACGCTGCGCGCGACAAAAATCCCCAGCCCCGGATAGGGCGAAGCGACGACCGCGGAAGCGAAGCGCTCGATCTCCTGTTCGTCGCCAGAGCGCAAAGCGGCGATCGCTTCTGCTTCCAGAGTGCGGAGGAATTCCTTTTCCTTACGCGAGGCGAGGAGAAGACGCACACCCGGCTCGAGCGCAGGCAGCATTTCCTTCCAATTGCGCTGCGTCTTGAGCAAACGCAGCGCGGCTTTGCGCTGCCATTCGCGCACGATCGAGGAGAAGGTCCGCTTCCAGGCCGCCTCCCATTCTTTGCGCACACCGGCCCGCTTGAAAATCCTCGTCAGGCTGTCGAAGCATTTACATTCCGCGAGGCGCTGAAAATAAAGCTCCATCAGTTCCTCCGGCACCTCCTGCAGGCGGACGAGTTCGTGAGGAGGCATGGTCTCCAGTCGCGCGGCGCTCAGGTTCGCGTGCGGAATGTCGTGAAGTTCCATATCGGTTTTTCCCGCTACGTCGGTCGAGTGACGTAGGCGCTCCCTGTCTTTCTTCTCGCAGCAGCGCTTGTATTTTTCCCCGCTCTCGCACGGACAAAGCTTGTTCCGGCCGATATCCTCCACCGCGCGGCGCATCGGGCGGCCGAGGTTGTAATCATGCGATTGCTTCTCCGGGACGACCGCCTCGAAATTTTCATTCATCATGGCGAGGAACCCGTCCCGAAGCTGCGGCGCGTTCTGGAGAATTTTCGGATCGTGTCCACACGGCACGAGGTCCTGCAGCGCCTCGTTAGGCGCGAGGGAAACAAGCCCCGCCAGCAGGACGGCACTTTCGCCGTTTACCGGGCGCAGGCGAGCGAGAGCGCGCGCCTCCTGCACGAGAGCGGCCGGGAGTGGTCCTTTGCGAAATTTCTGCCACCAGCCAGCGGCAATCAAAAGCATCAGCGCCTTTTTCGGTCG
>DASXDC010000209.1:0-4184 GCA_036490855.1 Chthoniobacterales bacterium | reverse complement strand
TCGGAATTTGGAGGCGTCGCCATGGCCTACCGGAACTCAGCCAATGGCACCAAGGACGCGAGGACCTTTAACCTCTACGCCTACCAGCTCGCGCTCAATCCGGCGAAGACGGTGCAAAGCATCAGTCTCCCAAATAACGCTCACGTCATCGTGCTGGCGGCGACGCTCGTGCCCTAATGGGATTGCCACGGTTCTTCCGGTAAACCGGACTGGTTAGCCAATTTTGCGCCGGAAACGGAGCGAGCAGATGATGAAAAGCAGAATGGCCATGCCGGTGAGAATGCCTAACGAAGGGGCATATTCGAGGAAGCCCGCTCCGCGCAGAATAATCGCGCGCATCAGCCCGATGAAATAGGTCGTGGGCAGGATCGCGCCGATTCCGTAGAAGATCGCCGGCATCGTTTCGCGTGGGAATATGAAGCCTGAGAAAAAAACGCTCGGGAGAATAAACGCCATCGACATTTGCAGCGCCTGCATCTGGTTTTCCGCCTTCGTCGCCACGAGCAAGCCGAGGCTGAGCAGCGCAAAAACATAAACCAGGGTCGCGAGCAACATCGCGCTAATGCTGCCGGCGATCGGAACGAAGAAGACAAAATGCATGATGCCGAAAAGGAGAATGGCCATCAGCATCCCGATGCAAAGATAGGGGATCAGCTTTCCCAGCATCAGCCCCCAGCGGCTGAGTGGACTAACGAGAAGCTGTTCAAGGGTGCCGCGTTCTTTTTCCCTCACCACCGCCATTGCAGTCGCGAAGGTGGTGCCGATCTGGAGCACGATCCCGATTACCCCTGGAATGAAGAAGTTCGGGCTCCGCATCGTCGGGTTGTAGAGTATCTGGGGGCGGATCTCGACCGGCACGACCCGCCGACCGCTCTCCTGCAAAAGCATTTCCGTCGATTGCGTGAGCGCGATCGCAACCGCGGTATTGAGAGCCTGGAGCGCGATGGTGGAATTTGAGCCGTCAATCAGAAGTTGCACCCGGGCCGGACGCCCGGCGTGCAGGTCGCGCGTGAAATGCGGCGGGATTTCCAGTCCGACGTAGGCATGTCCGGCGCGGATTTCGCTCGCCATTTCCGCCGCGCTGCCCACTTCCCTAACGATGCGAAACGTCTCCGTGTTGACAAAACGATCGAGCAGTTGGCGGCTCTCGACCGTGCGGTCCTCATTGAAGACGACCATTGCCATGTGCTTGACGTCGTTATCGAGCGCGTAGCCGAACGCGATCATTTCGATCAGCGGCGGGAAGAGCATGAAAAAAAGCGTCATCGGATCGCGCATCACGACGATGAACTCCTTGAATAGAATGGCGCCGAGGCCGCGGAAGGGGCGTTTCATGGATCTCGAAAAGTGTCCGCGCCCGATTTGTCATCCCGCGTCGCCACCGGAGCGACCTTCCTTTGCGCCTCAAGCGCCAGCGGAAAGATCGACCGATTTCGGGTTCCCTTCTTCATCGTTAGGCCGCTTTCGCTTCCTGCTTCCCGGCGTTCCCATACTTCGCGGTCAGCGCGACAAAGACGTCTTCGAGCGACGGACCGATCGGATGAATCTCGACGTTCTGGATGCCGACACTGAGAAGTCTCTTTTCGATCTCCGCCCTAGTGATGGCATCGTCGACCAGGAGGTGCATCGACTGACCAAAGACCGTCGCGCTCCGCACACCGCCGACTTCGCGCATCGCCTGCAAAGCCTGCGTGACGTGATCGCAGGTGACGTCGAGCCGGCGCGTTCCCGGCGGGTTGACCTCCGGTAGCTGCTTCAAATCGTCCGGTTCGCCGCAGACGATCAATTTCGACATGTGAATGTAGCCGACGTGCGAGCAGCGCTCCGCTTCATCCATGTAGTGGGTGGTGACGAAAAGCGTCATCCCGCGGCCGGCGAATTCGAAGAGCAAATCCCAGAGCTCGCGCCGCGCGACCGGGTCGATGCCGGCGGTTGGTTCGTCGAGAAACAGAACGGTCGGTTCGTGCATGAGCGCGCAGGCCATCGCGAGACGCTGTCGCCAGCCGCCGGAGAGAAGTGCGGCCCGTCGATTCAGATACGGCTCGAGATGCGTCAGTGCGATCAGCTCGTCGCGCCGCTTCTTCAGCTCGCGCTCGCGCAGGCTGTAGAGCTTGCCGGAAAAAAGCAGGTTCTCGTTCACCGTCAGCTCATCGTAGAGCGAGAACTTTTGCGACATGTAACCGATCATCTCCTTGATCGCGTCGCCTTCCCTGACGACATCCCGTCCGCCGATCCGGGCCGTGCCTTCGCTCGGCTCGAGGATGCCGCAAAGCATCCGGATGACGGTTGATTTGCCGGAGCCGTTTGGCCCGAGAAAGCCAAAGATCGAGCCGCGTGCAACCGAAAAGGTAACGTGATCGACGGCGGTGAAGTGTCCGAACCTTTTCGTTAGGCCGGCGCATTCGATCATTGGGGGAGAGGGGGGAGGACTGGAGGGTTGGAGTAACGGAGCGATGGTTGAGTCTTCCATCACTTCAACTTTCGACTGGCCGGGACGCTGGGAAAGATGGCGTCGGCTGCCATCCCGGCGCGCAATTTGTCGGCCCGATCCTGCAAACGGATCTTTACTCCGAAGACCTGCCTGATCCGGTCTTCCACCGTCTGCACATTACGCGGGGTAAACTCCGCCTGACGATTGATCTGCTCGACCGTGCCAGGGAAGTCCTCGTTAGGGAACGAATCGACCTTGAGACTGACCTTTTCCCCGAGCTTGATGTAACCGAGCCACGGCTCTGGCACATAGACTCGGACCCACAGATGCTGCGGCAGAACGAGCGTCGCCAATTCCTGATTCGGGGCCAGGACATCTCCAACTTTGACGTTGAGGACTTCGAGGACGCAGTCGTTAGGCGCGACCACCTGCAGCTCGCGCAACTCGGCGTCGATCTCCGAGAGTTGCGCACGCATTTGCACGATCCGCATCCGGGCCGCCTCGAGGCTTTTTTCCTCCGCGGCGGCGGCGCTCCGGGCGCGCTCCGCTTCGCTCGGGGAGACAGTTTGGTTGCGGAGCAATTCCTCCTGGCGTCGCGCATCGGCATGCATGAATTCGAGCTGTGCGACATGGGCATCGGCGTCGCGCATCGCCGTCTCGATCTGCGCCTGCGCCAGATCGCGGCGCGCCTGCATTTCCGGCGCGACAAGGCGGGCGATCGGTTGGCCACGATGCAGGGTGTCGCCTTCCTGCACGAACAGCTCGGCGACTCGTCCACCGGTGCGTGGTGCGATGTGGACTTCATCCACTTCGATCGTCCCCGAAACCGGCTGCACGCGTGGCCGGCAGGAAGAGAGCGTGCAGACGAGAAGCGCGAAGGCCGCGGCGCGAAAGAAGAACGTCGGCGATTGCAAGGCGCCGCAAGATTACCAACTTCTTCTGGAAACGAAAGGCGGGGCGGGAGATGAAAAGCAGACGGTTCGATCAGATTGATTGCGGGTCGGGAGATGACCACGGTGAAGCGCTTCCATGCCCGCCTCCTCCTTTCCCTTGGCGCGAATCTTCGCCCGATTCCCCCGCGTTCTTTCTCGAGGTTCCGCGCGGCAACGAGCTGGAAATCTGTCGTCGCGATACCCGCCCGGCTTGAGATCGCGGTTGCTTCTGCGAGACATATCGGAATGAGTCACGCCGCCCCGATCCAACAAATGTTGCGGACGCGGCGCCGCGTTCGCTACCTCAAGATCATCGCGATCTTTAAGATCCTGCAGGGCATTTTGCTCCTGAGCCTGGGCGTTTCGCTCCTCTTCCTCCATAGCCGCACCCACTGGCTCGACCAGATTTCGGATTGGGTCGATGGCGAACTGATGGTCGTGCACAGCCGCGCGGTTCTCTATCTCCTCAGCCGTCTCCAGGATGTGGTCGCGGGCGGGTTGCTTCAGATAACCGGCCTGGTGGCGCTGTTCTACGCGCTTCTCCTTCTTACGGAAGGGATCGGCGTTTACCTGCAAAAGCGCTGGGCGGAGCTGGTCATGGTGGTCGCGACCGCCGCCCTCATTCCGCTTGAAGTGCACCACGTCTGGTTGCGTCCGGGCGCGGTCGCCCTTCTCATCCTCGCGGTCAATTGCTTCATCGTCTGGTTCGTCTATCGCGTTCTGCGACGCGAGCGACGTGAAGCGGAGGCGCCGGCGGAGGATGGCCGGGCGGTCGTCGAAGTCCGTTAGGCGCGACGGCGCCGCGGACGAATCCCGAAACG
>DASXDC010000208.1:0-4114 GCA_036490855.1 Chthoniobacterales bacterium | reverse complement strand
CCCACTTTCAAAAACGTGGAGGCGTTTTGGAATCCGCTCCCGAGGCGCAAATCCCAAAGCAGAATCAACGTCGTGATCGAAACGATGCCGAGCGATAAAAGGAGCGGATTCAATCCTGGCACGACGCCGGCGAGATAAGTGCCAAAGGGAATGGCCGCGATCGCGACCGGCGCGGCGAAGCCCACCGTGGCCGAAACCCAGCCGGCGACGAAGCCCAGTGCCGGATGAAAAATCTCGCGCAGGAAATGATATTCGCCGCCGGAACGCGGAAGCGCGGCAGCCAACTCGGCGTAGGAAAGCGCGCCGCAGAGCGCGCAAACTCCGCCAATTCCCCAGAGCGCCATGATCGCGAAACCGCTCGGCAGATCGCCAACCTGAAACCCGAGGCTGGTAAAAATGCCGGTCCCGACCATGTTGGCGATGACGATGCAGGTCGCGGTCAGAAGCGAGATGGTTCTCGCGCTTTGCGAAGGAACGCGCACGTGGTGGATGATCTAGTGTTCACGCACCGGATTCAAATGGAGATGAGCGCGGCTGAGGCGGCGTCACCTCGATTTGATTCGGCTGCGATGCGGAAGATGTAACCGTTCTGTTACCACTGACAGCTTGCCAGACCGGTCTCGTTAGGCTCGACTGTTTATAGTAGGAAAGACAACTTCATCATGAAATACCGCCTCTGCTTTTTTCGCTCCTATCTTTTCTTCTTTGCTCTCGCCTTCCTCGGGCTCGCCGGGACGACTTGCGCCAGCAGTCGCGGCTGGATCGTTTACGACAGCCCGAACCTGGGCGAGACCAATTTCCTCGCGGGCGTGAGCGCCCTTTCTGCATCGGACGCCTGGACGGTCGGTTATGCCTACGACGCGAGTTCCCTCCAAATCACGATGGCGCAGCATTGGGATGGCGCGCAGTGGAATACCGTCTCGACCCCGAATCCTGGCACTGCTCAGGCATGCGGTGATCCCTCGTTTGCCGGGAGTGAACTCGCTGGAGTCGACGCAATTTCATCCAGCGATGTCTGGGCGGTGGGAGAAATCTGCCAGCCGGGAATTGGGAAAACGCTCGCCCTGCATTGGGACGGCAGTGGCTGGAGCGCGATCCCGAGTCCAAATAAAGGGATCAACGAGGACAGCGAATTAGCGTCCGTCGTCGCGATCGCACCTAACGACGTCTGGGCGGTGGGAAATTATCAGGAAGCCTTCCAATATGTCTGGGAAACGCTCGTCGAACATTGGGACGGCACGAGTTGGAAAATCGTGGAGAGTCCGAATCCAAGCGATTCCGAAGCCACCTACCTGACCGCGGTAAGCGGCGTTGCCTCGGATGACATCTGGGCCGTTGGCTATTCGCAAGACGGCGTGAAACCGTTGATCGAGCATTGGGATGGAATGGCCTGGAGCATCGTGAATGCGCCATATCCGGCGATGAGCGACTTCAACGGTCTCTATGGCGTGAAGGCAATCGCGCCTAACGATGCCTGGGCAGTCGGTTACCAGAACTCCAACAGCAGCGGGCAGAATGGCCAGGGCTTGATTTTGCATTGGGACGGCGCCACCTGGTCGCAGATCGAAAGCCCGATCGCTGGCTACGCCACCATTTTGCTCGGAGTCGGCGCCGGCTCGAGCACGGACGTCAACGCCGTCGGTTACGTCCAGACGCGCAACGTGCAGTTCCAACCTGTCACTGAACATTGGAACGGCACGCGATGGACGGTGGTGAAAGTTGCGATACCGGGTCGCGTCGGGCAGCTTTACGGCACCGATTCGGCCGACGGCTCGACTTGGGCCGTTGGCGCTTATTCGCTCCTCCCGATGACGCAGGGCTACATGCAAAATCCCTCCACCCTGATTTTAAAGAATCGTTAGGCGCGAAAATCGACGAAGCTTCCAATCTCCGCGGTGCCTGCCAAATGGCCCGCCATCTCGCTGCGAAAAGGGCTGCGGACTTTCCCCGCAGCCCTTCCGCACCTCACCGAACGGAGACTATTCCGTGCCGTGCGGGTCGAGCCGGTGCAGCACTTCGATCGCAGCGAGTCGCTTCTGTTGCTCGGCGGTAAGAAGCGGCCGGATTTGCGTGTGCAGCTGCTTCAGGACGACCCCCGCGTCAGCGCGCGCTTTTTCGTGGATCGCCTGCAACTGCGGTTTTACGGCAGTCACGAGTGGTTCGATCTGGCTTTTTTGCGCATCCGTTAGTTGCAGCATGTGGGTCAACATCGCGGTCAGGTCGGGTGGCCCGCGATGACAAAAGGGAGGCGGCGCGTCCGGCGTCTGCGCTCCGGCAAAGGGAGCCGCAGTCACAAATGCAGCCGCCCCGATCACGATCGGAATCAGTTTGGTCAGTTTCATTTTTTTTCTTGTTGGTTAGGCAACTGCGGAATTGCGGTTGCACTCTCACAGACACGACCGCCGTCTTTTCGGTTACATGATTCCATTGTAACCTCGCCCCGCGCAGTGTGTCTTTAGACGTGATGTGGACCCGCCTGGCGACCGCCCATGCGGGATGAAAGTTTTGATGAGCGATCGTGCCTGCGCCAGGTTGCCGCGGGCGACGAGAATGCCGCGCGCGCGCTGTTGCACCACTTTCATCCGTTCGTGCTTCGCCTGGTGCGCTCGAATCTCCCGCGACGAATGAGCGAAGAGGATCTGACGCAGATGATTTTCATCAAGGTTTTCCAAAATCTGGAAAAGTATTCGTGCAAGGTCCCCCTCGAGCACTGGATCTCGCGGGTGGCGGTGAACACCTGCCTTAACGCGTTGCGCTCCGAAAAGCGGCGACCCGAATGGCGTCTGGCTGACTTTGATCCGGAGACGTCGGCCGCGATTGAACAGCTCGCGCGAACCGAAACCGACCTCGCTTCGCCGGACGACGAACGGATGGCGAAGGAAATTCTCAACCGGATGTTGGTGCAACTTTCTCCCGAGGACCGTCTCCTCGTGACTCTGCTTCATCTTGAGGAGCGCTCCGTCGCGGAAATTCACGAGCGGACCGGCTGGAGCCGGGCCGCGATCAAAGTCCGGGCTTTTCGTGCGCGGGCGAAAATGAAAAAAATGCTCGGGCAGTTCGAAACCAGGATATCCGCTTTCGTCTCATGACTAACGAATCGTTGCTCGACCGCATCTTCCGCCTTGCCCGCCGCGTGCCGGCCAAGCCGTCGAATGAAATGCCTAACGGGCTCGAGACCGCCGTGCTCGCACATTGGCAGGAAGGGAGGGAGCGTCGCCTAACGAATGGTGGAACGCTCCAGGCTCTGCGCTGGGCGGCGCTGGCAGCAGTCGCGATCGCGCTTCTCACTGCCGCATTGCAGAGCGACGAGCTGGCGGCCTTTAATCGCCGCTCCGACCCTGTGACACGCGTCGCGGACTCGGCGCTCGTCGCCGGTTACGGCTATGAGTAAATCGCGCGGGGTTCGCATTGCGCTCTACGCGCTTCTGATTTTCCTCGCCGGCGTCACTACCGGAGCCTTTCTGGCGCCGATGGTTGGGCGATTCTTCATTCGCCTGCCCGACTCGCACGAAATGTCGCGGCAGATGCTGGCGCATCTCAGTTCCGAGCTGAATCTGAGCGACAAGCAGGTAACGCAGATCAAACCAATGGTCGATAGCGCAGGGGCCGACATGGAGAGGATTCATCACGAAACGATGGAGCGGATCCTGGATCGCCTCGCCCAGGTGCACGCAAAAATTGCCCGCTACCTCACGCCGGAACAGCAGGCGAAATTTAAACAAATGGAAGCCGATCACCGGATGCAGATTCAGCATTTCCATCATCTCCGTCCCCCGCCTCCGCCGCCCTAGCGCCGGCGCGTGATCTCGTTAGGCATTCGTCATGGAAGAACTCGAGCGCGCCTAACGAACAAGCAACCGCGGCGCCCGCGACCCATCCTCCGACCGCCCATTTTACGAATCCGTATGGAACGCGAGAATCATTCTCGCGGAATTTGCCTATGAAAACATCTCTTCTTGTTCTGCTGAGCATCGTGCTCTGTCTCGGCGCATGCGCTCCGGTCGCTTACGGCCCCGGTCCGCAGCCGGTCGCAACTGCCAATTATTCCGTGGAGATCGGAGACCGTCCTTACTACACCCGCGGCCCATATTACATCCAACGCGGACAGCGTTAC
>DASXDC010000207.1:0-23815 GCA_036490855.1 Chthoniobacterales bacterium | reverse complement strand
GTTGTTCCCTTTTTCCCCTGCTTGTTGTTGAAGGTGTCGGCGAGGTTCACCCATAGGCAGCCATCATCACGGAGCGTACGCGACACCTCGTCAAAGACATTGAGCAAGTGTCTAACGAACTGGTTTGGATGTGCTTCGTGTCCGAGCTCACCCTCCCATCCGTCCGGCCACTTCGTCGTTGTACCATAGCGCCGGAGGAGGTAAAATGGGGGAGAGGTAAGGCATGCTTGCACACTGGCTGTGGCGACGCTTTTAAGCCCCTGAAGGGCATCGGCATGTAAGATCCGGATCGGATTGCTCGACGCGCTGCTTGGCTCCTCTCTTACGCGCGCGCTCCGAACTTTTTTCATTGATTGGCAGTATTGTAGACCGTGGGCAACAGGTCAACGACCGCGGCTGCAAAACGACAACGATGCCGATGGCAAAGCGTTGCAGTTCGTCACAATTGGACTGCTTCGACGGACGGCAGCGCGCGGAGGTTTTGGATTATGAGGCGAATCTCAAATCTCAAGGAGGCCGGCCGCCCCTCCCGTCTCACTTCAGCCCGGCGAAGAGCGTTGGCTGTGCTTCTTCGGCGAGAGCTTTGGCCCGGCCTTCGCGCTTTTCCATGATGAACTTGTCCAGCTCGGGATCGACCGGGAGCGGGTAATTGCCGGTGAAACAGGCGAGGCAGAATTCGTTAGGCTCTTTCCCGGTCGCGCGGATCATCCCTTCCACATCGAGATAGCCGAGGCTGTCGACCCCAAGGTATTCGCAGATCTCCGGCATCGTTTTCTGGTTCGCGATCAGCTTTTCCGGATCGGGAAAATCGATCCCGTAATGGCAGGCGAAGCGGTGCGGCGGACAGCTCACCCGCATGTGGACTTCCTTCGCGCCGGCTTCACGCAGATTGACGACGCGGGCCCGGGCGGTCGTCCCTCTCACGATCGAGTCGTCCACCACCACGACCCGTTTTCCTTCGACCGCTTCTTTGATCAAATTGAGTTTCACCCGGACGTCGAAGTCGCGGATGAGCTGGCTCGGCTGAAGGAAGGTGCGCCCGATGTAGTGATTGCGGACGAAGGCGTGCTCGTAGGGAATATTCAGCTCGTGGGCGAAGCCGAGCGCGGCGTAGTTTCCGGAGTCGGGCACCGGCACGACGAGGTCGGCTTCGACCGGAAATCTGCGCGCGAGTTCGCGGCCCATCTCTGTCCGAACCTTGGCGACGTTGACCCCGCCGATGATGCTGTCAGGCCGGGCAAAGTAAACGTACTCAAACATGCAGAAGGCTGGCTTCTCTTCCTTGAAGGGCCATTCCGAGCGAATCCCGTTCTCGCTGATGATGAGGACTTCGCCCGGCTCGATCTCGCGGATGAATTCGGCATGAACTAAGTCGAAGGCGCAGGTCTCGGAGGCGAGGACGTAGGCGCCGTCGAGTTTGCCTAACGAGAGCGGCCGGAAGCCAAACGGATCGCGGACGGCGATGATTTCGCGTTCGCTCATGAGGATGAGGGAGAAGGCGCCTTCGATCCGGCGGAGCGCGGTGAGAATGCCGCCGCCGTTACTCGAGGGCCGGGCGAGGAGATGGAGGATGATCTCGCTATCGGCGGTGGTTTGGAAAATGGAGCCTTTGCTTTCCAGCTCGTCGCGCAGGACATCGGCGTTAATCAGGTTGCCGTTGTGCGCGATCGCGAGCTGGCCGCGGAAGCAATCGACGACGAAGGGCTGGGCATTTTTCAAAGTGCTCGAACCGGTCGTGGAATAGCGGGTGTGCCCGACCGCGCGGGTCCCAGCGAGCCGGGCCAGCTCTTCCTGGCCGAAGACCTGCGAGACGAGCCCCATGTCGCGATGGAGTTGGAACGTGGAGCCGGAGTCCTTCGACGTCACGATGCCGGCGCTCTCCTGCCCGCGATGTTGGAGCGCGAAGAGACCGTAGTACGTGAGGACGGCCGCGTTCGGGTGTCCGAACACGGCAAAGATGCCGCACTCGTGCATCGGATATGGCGGCAACGGCGGCGGAAAAAATTCCTCCTGAACCATCGGAGCGGCAAAGATACTCATTTCGCACGCAACTTCATCTCTCGGCGAAATCTGCCCGCGGCGATCGTCTCCAGCCCGCGGGGCGCGGATTTAGCGGAAGGAATTCGTGAAAAAAGCTTGACTCGGCAGAACGCGCTCACTAGTCCCGAAGGGACTTAGTTAGAAAGAAAAATCACGCTTATGAAACGAAAAAATCTGTCGGCATATTTGTTGACTGCTTTGCTCGCGTTGCCGCTTCTCCGGGCCTCCGCCGGGGCGGCAACGATTGACGTTGTCGAAACCTTCGATTACCCGGGGAGCACCGCGACGCGGCCCCAAAAAATCAACGACCACGGTGTCCAAGCCGGCATCTTTCTCGATCCGACGACCGGCGCCTCGGAAGGTTTCTATCGCTCGCGCGGTGGCACCTTCGGCGATCCGATCGTCGAGCCTAACGACACCACCGCGTTCACCGAAGTGCGCGGGATTAACAACCAACGCACGATCTGCGGCGACTACACCGGGAGCGATGGCCTCTTTCACGGCTTCTTTCTCTCGCATGGGGTCTTCACAGAATTCGATATCAGCAGCAGCTTCACGATCGTCCTCGGGATCAACAACGTGGGAGACAGTTCCGGTAGCTTCATCGATGACAGCAGCGGGGTTCAGGAAGGCTATGTCGATCTCGGAGGAACGGTGACGGGATTCAGCGTGCCCGGGTCAACCGCGACCCTGGCTTACCAGGTGAATGATTCCGACCAGGCGACCGGTTACTACATCGACGCCGACGGGATCACGCACGGGTATCAGCGCGCGAGTGACGGGACGTTGACTTTTCCAATCGATCCGGCCGGATCCACCGGCACGATCCTCTTTGGAAGTAACGATTCGAACTGGGCGGTCGGAAGATATTCCGATAGCACGGGCTTCACCCACGGGCTCTTCTTCACCACGCCGGGAAATTTCACCACCTTTGACTTCCCGGGCTCGACCTTCACCTCGCTCAATGGGATCAACGCGCAGGGATTCATTTGTGGCCGTTACATGGACGCGTCCGGCGCCGAGCACGGATTCCTGGCCAAGGTAAATGTGAACGCGACCGATAACGCACTCAACTCGACCAACGCTCGTCCTGCCGCGCCCGTCGACAAGGTGCATCGATCTGTGCCGGCAGCGCTTTTCCACGTCCCGGCCTCTTAAATTCAGCCGAACGAGTCTTCGACTCGGCGCCCGGTGGGATCCGTTAGGCAGAAGTCGATCCCACCGGGATGGCTGATGGGCGGGCCTTGCTCGCCGCTGCCCGGCACTCCGGGCAGATACCGTGACTCGAATGCACATCGTGCTCTCGCTTCAGGTATTGTTCGAATGAAACCCAGTCGTCGTTCACGTTCACCTTCCGGCACCACGCGCAGACCTGGATGAATCCTTCCAGGATGCGGAGGCGACGGAAGACCCAGAGTGTCGCCGTCACCACCCCGATCGCGACCACCAGCACCGTCAGGGCCTCAAACCAAAACTCCTCCGGGCGCAGCGGAGTCTTGAGCGCACCGAGGAAGCGGTAGGGCACATCGACAAATTCATCGAGCCAAAGAACGGCGACGACCATCGCGAAGCCGAACAACTCGAGCCCAAGAATCACCTTCTCGTAAGTGTGTTGTTTCTTAATTTTCATCAGGTTGTCAGCTCTCCGCTGACCGCTCTGGCGATGGCGTCGAACCAATCGTCGTGAATTTCCGCCAGGGGCCAGCGCAGGCTCTCGCCCGCCGCGGTGATCTCGAGCCGATCGCCCCCGACCGTGCCGAGGCGATGCGCGGATACGCCGCCGCGCTGGGACATCTGCAGGAGCGCTTCGGCATTCTCGGTCACGGTGGAAATGACAATCCGCGACTGCGTTTCGTTGAAGAGAATTTCGTCGAGCCGTTCCTTCCCTGCCGCCGCCAGGTCGAGCTTCGCGCCTAACGAGCCAGCGGGATTGAAACAACTCTCGGCGAGGGCGACGGCAAGTCCTCCCTCACTACAATCGTGCGCGCTCCGGACGTAGCCCGCCCGGATCATTTCGCGGAGCGTTTTTTGCAACGCCAGCTCGCGCTCGAAATCGAGCCGCGGCGGCCGACCGGCTTTGCGGCGATGAATAACCTTCAGGTATTGCGACGCTCCCAGCTCGCGCCCGAAGTCGCCGAGCAAAATCACAACGTCTCCCTCCGCTTTGAAAGACTGCGTCGTGATCCATTCCTCGCGTTCGATCTGGCCGACCATCCCGACTGTCGGGGTGGGGTCGACCACGCCGGCCGGGCTCTCGTTATAAAGCGAAACGTTGCCGCCGATCACCGGCGTCCCGAACTCGCGGCAGGCTTCCGCCATTCCTTCGACCGCTTCGCGCAGCTGCCAGAAATTCTCCGGTTTGTAGGGATTGCCGAAGTTGAGGTTATCGGTCAGCGCGAGCGGGACGGCGCCGGAGCAGGCGAGGTTGCGGGCCGCTTCCGCGACTGCTATGCGACCGCCTGCGCGCGGATCGAGCCGGCAGTAGAGCGAATTGCAGTCGGTCGTGGCGGCGAGGAATTTATTCGCCGCGCGGAGGAAAAAAACCGCCGCATCCGATCCTGGCCTAACGACGGTGCCCGTCCGGACCGTGTGATCGTATTGCCGGTAGACCCAATTCTTGGAGGCGATCGAAGGATCGCGGAGCAATTCTCGGAGATGGTTAGCTGCCAGGGCGGCGGAGGGCGCCGGGATCTGCTTTCGCAATTCCTCCTCGGCGATCTCGGCCTCCGCGGTGGCGGTTTTCTTTGCCTCGCGCGAATAGAGCGGCGCTTCGTCGGCGAGGGGCTTGGCCGGAATTTCCGCCGCGGTCGCACCATCATCGAGCACGCGCATCATCCCGTCGTCGGTCACGCGGCCGATCTCGGCGCAAGGCACGTCCCACTTCTCGAAAATTCGCCTAACGACATCTTCCTTTCCCTTGCGCGCGATGATCAGCATCCGCTCCTGCGATTCGCTGAGAAGCGTTTCGTACGGAGTCATGCCGCTTTCGCGCTTCGGAACTTTCGCGAGATCAATCTCTACCCCGGTGCCGCCGCGACTGGCCGTCTCGCAGGTGGAACAGGTGAGGCCGGCCGCGCCCATGTCCTGAATCCCGGCGACGGCGTCGGTCGCGAGCAATTCAAGACAGGCTTCCAAGAGCAGCTTTTCCTTGAACGGATCTCCCACCTGGACAGCGGGCCGATCCTCTTTTGATTCCTCGGTCAATTCCCGCGAAGCGAAGGCCGCGCCCGCCAGTCCATCACGCCCCGTTTCCGCGCCGACATAAAAGACCGGGTTGCCGACGCCGCTCGCGGCACCACGCGCCAGTTGCTCGTGACGAAGCACGCCGAGGCAAAAGACATTCACGAGCGGGTTGCCCTCAAAGCTTTCGTCGAAATAAATCTCCCCGCCGATCGTCGGTACGCCGATGCAGTTGCCGTAATGCGCGATCCCCGCGATCACGCCGGCGAAAAGCCGCCGATTGGTCGCGACATTTTTTGATTCACCAGTGATCGGCCCGAAGCGGAGCGAATTGAGGAGAAACTCCGGGCGCGCGCCCATTGTGAAGATGTCGCGGATGATTCCGCCGACGCCAGTGGCGGCGCCCTGGAAGGGTTCGATCGCACTGGGATGGTTGTGGCTTTCGATCTTGAAAGCGACTGCCCAACCATCGCCGATATCGACCACCCCGGCGTTTTCCTCGCCTGCCCTAACGAGGATGTTCGAGCCGGTGGTGGGGAATTTCTTCAGCTCCTTGCGCGAGTTTTTGTAGGAGCAATGCTCGCTCCACATGACGGAGAAAATACCGAGCTCAGTGAAGTTGGGTTCGCGGCGGAGGATCTTCCTGATGCGCTCGTATTCCTCTGGAGTGAGGCCGTGCCGCGCGATGATTTCAGGAGTGACTTGCGGTTCGGAAACTGCCATCGGGAGCGGCACGTTAAGCGAGGCGAAAGCTTTGCACAATTTCCCTGCCGCGAAGGGATTGTCGCAAGTGAGTTTGGCAACGTGCTAGGCTGCGAGTTTTCGATGTCGATCTCACTCCGGCAACCGTGCGATGCGGCGCTGTTGCACAAACAAACCTCTTCCGCGCCCTGCGCAGCGACGGCGGAAAAATGGATTCTGGCTGCGACCATCCTCGCTTCCAGCATGGCCTTCATCGACGGGACGGTGGTGAATGTCGGTCTCCCGGCCCTGCAATCCAACCTGCACGCGAGCGTGACGGAAGTGCAGTGGGTGGTCGAAGCCTATTCGCTTTTTCTCTCTGCCTTTCTCCTTCTCGGCGGCTCGTTAGGCGATCACTACGGGCGGCGGCGGTTCTTCCTTCTCGGGGTAATAATTTTCACCCTTGGCTCCGTCTGGTGCGGAGTCGCGCCAGGCATCGGGCCGCTCATTATGGGTCGCGGGGTGCAGGGCGCGGGCGGCGCGCTCCTCGTGCCGGGCAGCCTCGCGATCATCAGCGCCTCCTTCCCAGAGGAACGACGAGGCCGCGCCATCGGGACTTGGTCGGGCTTCACGGCCATCATGGCGGCGATCGGGCCATTGTTAGGCGGTTGGCTTATTCAGCAGTTTTCCTGGCGCGCGATTTTCTTCATTAATCTCCCGCTCGCGCTCGCCGTCGTCTGGCTCTCGCTCCGTCATCTCGGGGAGAGTCGCGACGAGAGCGAACACGGCCGGCTCGATTGGACCGGCGCCTGCCTGACCGTGCTGTCGTTAGGCGGAATCATCTCCGGACTGATCGAATCGTCACGTCTCGGTTTTGCGCATCCCTTCGTCTGGAGCGCGCTGGGCGGCGGTTTGTTTTTCGGAATCTGCTTTCTCGGCTGGGAAGCACGCGTCTCCTCTCCGATGCTGCCGTTCTCCCTTTTTCGTTCGCGCAATTTTAGCGGAGCGAATTTGCTCACGCTGCTGCTCTACGCGGCGCTCGGTGGAACGCTTTTCTTCCTGCCGCTCAATCTCATCCAGGTCCAGGGCTACACTCCGCCTCAGGCCGGAGCGGCTCTGCTTCCGTTCATCCTCCTCATGTTTCTCCTCTCGCGCTGGGGCGGCGGGCTGGTCGAACGCTACGGGGCGAGATGGCCGCTCGTGATTGGACCGTTGATCACCGGTCTTGGTTTCGCGCTCTTTCTGCGACCCGGTGTGGGTGGAAGTTATTGGCAGACCTTCTTTCCGGCGGTCGTCGTCCTGGGGATAGGAATGGCTACGAGCGTCGCTCCCCTAACGACAACGGTGATGAATTCGACGGCGCCAAATCGAGTCGGGATCGCTTCAGGCATCAACAACATGGTCGCGCGCGCGGCCGGGCTGCTCGCGATCGCGGTTTTCGGCGTGGTCATGATTCATGTTTTTGATCGTAATCTGAACGCGCAGGCTTCGCGGCTGCAGCTTTCGCCGGGAGGGGCCCAGATCCTCAGCGCGCAGCGCGCCAATCTTGCCGCAGTGAAATTTCCTCCCGGCACTCCCGCTGCCACCCGTGCCCAAGTCAAACAGGCGGTGGCGGTGGCGTTCGTCAGCGGCTTTCGCGCCGTCATGTTGATCGGCTGCGGACTGGCGGTGGGGAGCGCGCTCGTCGCAGGGTTGCTCATCCGGCGGAAAGAGCAGCTCGTTCCCGGCGGCCCTTGAACTGCGCTCGATCGCGAAATTTCGTTCTCGTTACCGGCTAAATCGCTAAGGTGCCGTCGTGGATCTTTCGACGATTGCCAATGTGGCCACCGCCCTCACCGTTCTCACCGGCGTCGCCTTTGGCCTGATCGAAATGCGCCGCGCCCGAAGGGAACGCGAAGAGCGCGCCGCGTTCGCTGCCGTTCAGGCGCTCATGACTCCGGAGTGGATGAGTTCCTCGATGATCGTGGCCTCGATTCCGGAAGGCATGACGGCGGAAGACCTGGCTAACGACCAGCGCACGCTCGAGGCCGCGCTTAAGATTGCCACGATCATGGAAGGCATCGGCTATTCTGTCTTCGCCCGGATCGTGCCGTTGTCGGTCGCCGATGATTTGGTCGGAGGGATGGCGCGGGTCGCCTGGCGGAAGTTCCGTACCTTTGTGCTCGACGAACGCGAACGGACCGGCACGCAAAAGAGTTGGGAATGGTTCCAGTGGCTGGCCGAGCAACTCGACCGCCACGGCGCCAGCCGGACCAATCTCAAAACGGGTGCGTTCATCGCGCACCGCGATTGGAAACCATAAGCCAGCGGCGCGGTGGCGTTTTCGGCAGATTGCAGGGCATGCGCGTGAGGCAATCTGGCAAGCTGGCAGAGAGCGCGGTCGGTTTTTCCTTGCCTTTTCCGGCCATGATTCGCACCATGGCGCGCCGTTCTTTCCGCAGAAACCCTGCGGCTCTCAAGCTGAATCACCCCTGAGCACAAACTCACGCCCAACGAATATGAAACTAGATCCCCTGATCTCGCGCCTGGCGCTCGTACTCACAGTGTTCGCCGTTATCCCAACCGTGGTCCGTGCCGACGTTTACGACCATAGCGGAACTAACGGCACCTTGACCGACGGCATGTGGTTCGATCAGACCACCGGCATGCACGGAGGAAATCCCGGACCCGGCGACGACGCTTATTTCTACGCTGCGACGATCAGCGCAAGTGGGGGCTCGGTGCATCTGCTCAGCGGCGGCACCCTGAGCCTGACTGGAATGCTGACAGCCGTCGACGCTGGCTCGATGACCTTGTCCGGTAGCGGAACCTTAAACCTCCAGGCGGTTGTGACCGACGCCAACGGTTTTGGTCCCATCCTCCTCGTCGACGCCGCACACCTGGTGGCGCAAAATGGCGATGGAGTTGCCGATGTCACCTCAGGCGGGACGGTAACGGACGTCACTTGTTCCGGAACGAACGGCTGCGGCTTTTACAGTGGCAAGAGCACGCTCGCGATCACAGGATTGGGGGGACCGGACCATGCGGTCTTTTCTGGCGCGAGCAAGCTTACGGCCAACGCCGGCCTCACGGGTTTCACTTTGCAACTCCTGAGCGCCAGTACGGCTACCGTTTCCGCCATCACCAACAGCCAGGCCACGGTCGATGGCGCTGGATCGCTCCTCACAGTTGCGGGTGACTTTTCTCTCAATACACAGTCCATGACGATCAGCAACGGCGGGGTCGCAGTCGTAAATGGTAATCTCTCGCAAGTCGCGGGAGCGCCGCTTTCCATCATGGGGAGCGGTTCATCTCTGACGGTCGGAAAAGATCTGTCGCAAAACACCACGAGCGATACCGATATCAGCATTACCACCGGCGCCAGTGTTACGGTGCAGGGCGATCTGCCACAGGCCCGCGGACAAGTCACGGTCGATGGTGCAAAATCCGCACTAACCGTCGATCAGGATTTTCCCGTCGCGGCGGGTTTCGTCGATCTATCCGCCGGGGCCACGCTTACGGTGAATGGGTCGCTTGTACTCGACGGCGGCACCACGGTTGATGGCTTTCCCATCAGTGGCGGCGGGACTTGGGACGGCGCAGGCACGACTATTACCTCCCAGGTGATGTTTGTGGGTAACAAAAGCAGCGCCGGCTTCTCCCTCGGGATGAGCGGGAAAGCTGCCGTGAAGAGCGGCAACGTCACCATCGGCGCGGCCGCCGGCTCCATCGGCTCCGTGAATATGTCCGACATCGGGACAATCTGGGAGGTGCAATCAAGCGGCATGACGATCGGGCAAAGTGGCAGCGGGAGCTTCACCATGCAATCGGGAGCGCATCTTACTTTCGATAGCGGAACCGCTTTCGCCGTCGGTCTCTCCTCTGGTTCGCACGGCACCCTCACCTGCGACACCGCTTCGGTCGATGCCACCGCTGCACCCGTCTCGATCGGGGAGGACGCAGGCAGCAGTGGGAGTGTCAACCTGACGGACTCTGATTTTATCGTCGGCAATACCGCGCTGATCGTCGGTGATTCCGGCTCCGGCAGTTTCCTTTTCAACGGCTCGAGCGCGTTCTCGGTCACCGGCGCGAACACGACTTTTCTGATCGGCAATGAGACCGGGTCCAGCGGGAGCGTTTCCGGTAATGGCAGTCTCATGGCCGAAGGGCCGACAACCGTCGGCGTGTCGGGCAGCGGTTATCTGAGCTCAGATGGCGGCGTGCTTAGCCTAACGAATACCGCCGGTCTCACCGTCGGCTCCAAAAAAGGCGGCACCGGCACGGTCGTGCTCGGACCCAGCTCCAGCCTGACGCTGGCCGGCCCGTTGCTCGTGGGCGACGCGGGCACCGGCAGCATCGAGCTCGATTCCAACTCGCAACTGACCCTCCCTTCCGCGAACGAAGTAAACCTCGTCCTCGGAAGCCAAAAGGGCGGCGTCGGCACCATGACCGTCACAGCCTTGGGGAGTTTTTCCGATGCCGAGCCCATCCTCATCGGCAAAGGCGGTCACGGAATCTTTGATGCGAATCTGAATGCCACGCTGAACATTTTTGGTTTCAGCGCGCCGTATGCCAGTGGCGGGCAGGCCACGATCACGGTTGATGGTTCGACTTGGACCAACACGGGCAATATCTACCTCGGCAGCCTGTCCGCCTCTAATCCTCCTTCCACGCTTGCGGTCACAGGCGGCAGCACCATGCGCGTCAATAATCAGATGACGATCTTCCAATCCGGCACCGCGACGGTCGATGGTGACAGCATGATGGCGGTGGGGACGGGTGACTTTGGGCCGGGCGGGACCTTGCGCGTCAGCACCGGCGGAATTCTTTCCGGCTATGGTCAGGTGCAGGCGCAGGTCATCGTCGCCGAAGGCGGCCAAATCTTCCCCGGGAATTCGCCCGGCATTTTTAACATCACGGGGGATTATCAGCAGCTTGCCGGAAGTACCTACTCGGCAGAGATCGGCGGCACGACCGCTGGCACAGATTTCGATCAGATTAACGCGACCGGCGCCGCAACCTTAGGCGGGACTTTGAAAGTGCGGCTCGTGAAAGGCTTCACGCCGACCGTTGGCCAGAAATTCCAAGTTGTGAAAGCAGCCTCGACCAACGGTTCATTCGCAGTCATCTCGCAACCGAGCCAAGCCGGAATCTCTGTAACGAGCGACGCCACAGGCACCACTGTTACCGTCACAAGCGTGGTCGCAGGCGCGCCGGTCATCAGCAGCGCGACCTCCGTTGGGGCCGCTCCGGGCGTTCCGTTCAGTTACCAGATCACCGCGACCAATAACCCAACCAGCTATGGCGCGACGAATTTGCCGTCCGGTCTCAAGGTGAACAACACCACGGGCCTCATCTCCGGCACGCCTGCGGCATCGGGAGCATTCGCCGCGCAGATCAACGCCAATAACGCCGCCGGTTCCGGCCAGGCCGATCTCATCATCACGATCGATCCGGTCTTCGGCGTCATCCCCGCCCCGCCTTCTAATCTCCTCAACATCTCCACCCGACTCAACGTGCAAACGGGCGACAATGTTCTCATCGGCGGTTTTATCCTTGTGGGATCCGATCCGAAAGAAGTCCTGATCCGTGGAATCGGGCCCTCGCTCACGACGTTCGGTGTCGAAGGTGCCCTGGCTAACCCGGTCCTGGAACTACACAAACCGGACGGCACGATCGTCACGAACGACGATTGGAAATCGACCCAACAGGCTGACATCGCTGCGACTGGTCTCGCGCCGACGAACGATCTCGAATCTGCGATCCTAGTGACGCTCGACCCGGGAGCCTATACCGCGATTCTCACCGGGAAGAGCAGCGGCACCGGGGTCGGCCTGGTCGAAGCCTACGACCTCGACCAAGCGTCAGCTTCCACACTTGCTAATATTAGCACTCGCGGCCTCGTCGAGACCGGCGACGACGTCATGATCGGCGGCTTTATCGTTGGCGGCGGCGGCGGCGGCGCGTCCACCGTGGTCGTGCGCGCCATCGGTCCATCCCTGACTTCCTTCGGCGTGGCGAACGCGCTCCAAAATCCCATGCTCGAATTACACGACAGCAGCGGCGCGCTCGTCGCCGCGAACGACGACTGGATGGACGGCCCTGATCATCAGACGATCAGCGATGACGGTCTCGCGCCCACCGACGCCAAAGAATCCGCGCTCCTCGGCACCCTCGCGCCGGGAGCCTACACCGCGATCGTGAGCGGCGTCGGCGGCACGAGCGGAATCGGCCTGGTCGAAAGCTATAATCTGCTACCATAGATCGCCTCTCCGCCGCGGTTGCGTTTCCCCGGCAAATCGCAGAGCATTCCCCCGTGGCAATCGATCTTAAGGAACTGGTCGCGTCGCGTCTCGGCGAGAACTACGACCTGCACGAGCAGCATCTCAATCGCACACTTGTCGCGGCCCAGCGCGTAATCGGCTTCGACAAAGTGTATGCCCGAGCAGAAGGCGCCTATCTCTACGATATGGATAACGCTGCCTATCTCGATTTCCTAAGCGGCTACAGCGTTTTCAACATCGGGCGCAACCATCCTGCGGTGCAGAAAGCGATCCGCGATGTGCTCGACCTTGATCTGCCGAACATGGTGCAGATGGATTGTTCGCTCCTCAGCGGCCTGCTGGCCGAGGCGCTGACGAAACGGACGCCGAAGCACCTCGACGCGGTTTTCTTCTGTAATTCCGGGACGGAAGCGATGGAAGGCGCGCTGAAGTTCGCCCGTGCCGCTACCCAGCGTCCGCGCGTCTTTTCGTTAGGCGGCGCCTTTCACGGGCTTAGTCTGGGTTCCCTCTCGCTCATGGGTTGCGAAAGCTTTACCGAAGGCTTCGGCGCGCTTGTCCAGGGTTTTGATGGACGAATCTCCCTCGACGATCTCGTCACTCTCGAACGTGAGCTGGCGAAGAAGGACGTCGCCGCCTTCGTCATCGAACCGGTCCAGGGCAAAGGCGTCAATTATCCAAAGGGCGACTTTTTCGTTAGGGCAGAGAAGCTCTGCCGGAAATACGGCACTCTTTTGATCGCAGACGAAATCCAAACCGGCCTCGGACGGACCGGAAAAATGTTCGGCTTTGAGCATTGGAATCTCGAGCCGGACATCATCACCTTGGCGAAGACGTTGAGCGGGGGCTATGTCCCATGCGGCGCGATCGTGGCCCGGCGCGAGATTTATCAGAAGACGTTCAGTCGGATGGATCGTTGCGTCGTGCATTCCACCACCTTCGGCCGCAACAACCTCGCGATGGCTTGCGGACTAGCGGCCCTCGAGGTGCTCGAGGATGAGAAACTGATCGAGAATTCCGCCAGGATGGGCGCACTGTTGGTCGAGAAGCTCGACGCCCTGAAAGCGAAGCATTCCTTCATCAAGGAAGTACGAGGCAAAGGCCTCATGATCGCGATCGAGTTTCATGAGCCTAACGAATTCAAACTCAAGATGGCATGGAAACTCCTGCACAAGGTCGATAAGGTCCTCTTCGCGCAAATGGTCGTGACCCAGATGCTGGCGCAGCATCGCATCCTAACCCAGGTGGCCGGTCACGCGATGGATGTGGTCAAGATTCTTCCGCCGCTTATGATCGGCGAAAACGAAGTCGACATATTCGTCAACGCGCTCGACGCCACCTTGACGGAATGTCGGAAATTCCCCGGTCCGATGTGGGAAATCGGGAACAATTTCGTCCGCCACGCCCTCCGCTCGAAACAGGTTCCCGAGCCAAGCCGCTCCATCTCCGCCTAACGTCGCCAGAAACGTCGGGCCGATCGCGCCATGAAACTACCGAGCATCTTCGCGCTCAGCCTGATTCTCATGGCCTCGGAGTTTCTCCTCGCGCTGACGAAGCGTTCCGGCACGAGCGCCCGCAGGAAAGACCGCATGACCCTCCCGCTGCTCTGGACTGTGATCGGCCTCAGTATTTGGACCGCTTTTTATCTCCAGGCGAAATTTCCCCAGGGCGCCTTTGCTCATCGCCGGAGCGCGTACCTCGCCGGACTGACCCTCTTCGCCATTGGCCTCATCGTCCGTTGGGCCGCCATTATTCATCTCGGCCGTTTCTTCACGGTCAACGTCGCGATCGCGGAAGACCATCAGTTGGTCACGACCGGCCCCTATCGCCACGTCCGCCATCCATCTTACACCGGCACGTTTCTCATCTTTCTCGGCTACGGACTTTGCATGCTGAACATTTATTCGCTCGCCGCCGTCTTTCTGCCAGTCGTGATCGCTTTTCTATGGCGGATTCATATCGAAGAGGAAGCGCTGCGCGGCGCTTTCGGCGACAAGTACGAGGATTACGCCGCCCGGACCCGCCGAGTGATCCCGTTCCTCTACTAATTCTCGGTGATCTCCGGAGGAGATATGATGCTCGAAAGGCGGCAAGGGAGCTTTTTCGCGAAGAAAAATTCCGGCTTAAAAAATCTAAAAAAATGTTACAATAAAGTTCTTGATCAGGCCACCGAAGTGGCCGCATATGGTGGTCGCGCTGATCCCGGGCCCAATATCCTGTTGTTCATTCTTGTCCTCAGGATATTCACCGGCCATTTCAGAGGCTGATTCACCGTCATTCACAATCCTGAACCGCCTAAAACCAATGATCCAACTCAAGCCAGGTCTTCAACCCGCCACACTCGCCAAGACTCGCAAGCCGCTTTCCCGTCGACCGAAATCGAGCCGGAAAAAGAAACGCGGCCTGCGTTTCGAGCGAGTTTTCAGCGATCCGGCGGTCGCCCCCTTCGACCAGTTGGAGTGGGAGAGCCGGACCGCGGAAATTACCGACGACAGTGGCAAGATCATCTTCAAACAAGAGAACATCGAAGTTCCGAAAGCATGGAGCCCGCTCGCGACCAAAATCGCGGTTTCGAAATATTTCTACGGCGACATCTCGAATGGGACCGACCCGCACAAGGGCGGCCGCGAGACCTCCGTTAGGCAATTGATCCATCGCGTCACCCGGACGATCACCGATTGCGGCATCGCCGACGGCTATTTCGCCGACGCGAAGGCGGCCGAAATCTTTTACGACGAGCTCAGCTGGCTCTGCGCGAATCAGTATGGCGCCTTCAACAGCCCGGTCTGGTTCAACGTCGGCCTTCATCACCAGTACGGAATCGGGAAGGACGCCGGCGAGGGCAATTACTTCTACAATCGCGACACGAAACAGGCCGAGCGCGCCAGTACTCAGTACGAATATCCGCAGGGCAGCGCCTGCTTCATCCAGTCGGTCGACGACACGATGGAAGACATCATGCGGCTCGCGATGAGCGAAGCGATGCTCTTCAAATATGGCAGCGGCACCGGGAGCGATCTTTCGTCTCTTCGCAGCACACGCGAGAAATTGAGCGGCGGCGGCAAACCGAGCGGCCCGCTCTCTTTCCTTAAAGTCTACGACCAAGTCGCGAACGTCGTGAAAAGCGGTGGCAAAACCCGGCGCGCCGCGAAGATGAACACGCTGAAGGATTGGCACCCCGACATCGAGGAATTCATCGATGCCAAACAGAAGGAAGAGAAGAAAGCTTGGGCGTTGATCGAGCAGGGCTACGACGGCAGCTATAACGGCGACGCCTACGGCTCCGTTATGTACCAAAACGAGAATCTGAGCGTCCGGGTGAGCGACGACTTCATGAACGCCGCGGTCGAAGATCGCGAATGGTGGACCCGCCGGGTGCGCGACGGTTCGCCCTGCGAGCGAAAGGAAGCGCGCAACCTCCTGCGCAAGATCTCCGAGGGCACCCACATCTGCGGCGATCCCGGGATGCAGTTCGACACCACCATCCACAAATGGCACACCTGCAAAGGCACCGGCCGGCAGAATTCCACCAATCCCTGCAGCGAGTATCTCTTCCTCGACAACACCGCCTGCAATCTCGCGTCGCTTAATCTGATGAAGTTCAAGACGGAAGACGGCACCTTCGACGTCGAGCACTTCAAAGCCGCCGTCCGGCTCTTCATCACCGCGCAGGAAATCATCGTCGATAACGCCAGTTACCCGATCAAGGAAATCGCCGAGAACAGCCACATCTTCCGCACCCTCGGCCTCGGCTATGCCAACCTCGGCTCGCTCATCATGAGCTACGGCTACGGTTACGACAGCGTCGAAGGTCGCGCCCTTTGCGGCGCGATCACCTCCATCATGACCGGCGAAGCCTACGCGGAAAGCGCGCGCATGGCCGCGGTGATGGGACCGTTCCCAGGTTACAAAGACGCCCGCGCCAGCGGCGTCTCGAAGCCGGTCGCGAAAGACAACGTCGCGCCGATGCTCGAAGTGATTGAGCAACATCGCTGCGCGGTGCGCGAAATTCCCGATAACGAAGAGTTCGCTTATCTGAAAAAGGAAGCCGCCAAAGTCTGGGAACGCGCCGCGGAGTTGGGCGAGCAGCACGGCTACCGCAACGCCCAGGTCACCGTCCTCGCGCCGACCGGCACGATCAGTTTCCTGATGGATTGCGACACGACCGGCATCGAGCCCGACATCGCCCTCGTGAAATACAAGCTGCTCGCCGGCGGCGGCATGTTGAAAATCGTCAACCAGACCGTCACCCCCGCGCTCGACAAACTTGGTTATAACTCCGAAGAGATCGAGCGCATCATTGCCCACATTGATGCCTTCGACACAATCGAGGATGTGATCGATAGCGACGGCTCGAAGATCAGCTCCGGATTAAACCCGGAGCACCTCGCGATCTTCGATTGCGCTTTCAAGCCATACAAAGGCGAGCGCTCGTTAGGCTGCATGGCCCACCTCCGCATGATGGCCGCCGCGCAACCGTTCCTCAGCGGCGCAATTTCGAAAACGGTCAACATGCCCGAGTCGGCCACGATCGACCAGATCATGAACACTTACATCGAGGGCTGGCGCCTCGGCCTCAAGGCCATCGCCATCTATCGTGACGGCTCGAAGCGTTCCGCCCCCTTGAACACCCGCAAGACCAAAGACATGGGTGCGGCAGAAGATGGTGCGATGCCTTTCCACGAACCGGCCGAAGCCGATCAGCGTATCCTCCAGTTGGAAGAGGAAGTCGCGCAGCTGCGCCGCCAGGTCGACCTGCCAGTGCGCCATCGCATGCCCGACACGCGGATGTCGCTGACTCACAAATTCGAGATCGCCGGCCATGAAGGTTATATCACCGTCGGCCTCTACGAAGATGGCCAGCCGGGAGAACTCTTCATCCAGATGTCGAAAGAAGGGAGCACCATCGGTGGCCTGATGGATACGGTCGCGACTCTCACCTCGATGGCCCTGCAATACGGCGTCCCGCTCGAGAGCTTGGTGAAAAAATTCGCCTACCAGCGCTTCGAGCCGAGCGGCTTCACGAAGAATCCCGACATCCGCAATGCCAGCAGCATCACCGATTACGTTTTTCGCTGGCTCGGCTGCCAATTCATCAAAGGCTACAAGGAAGCGACCTCACCCAGCCGCAGCCATCCGGAGTTGCCGCTCAAGGAAATTCCCGAGATGGAGAAGAAGGCGATCAACCGCCCGGTTTCCGATCTGCCGCGTACGGCAGAGAAAGAATTGATCGATGTCATCGCCAACCACGCGCCTAACGAGGGCTCTCCGCACAATCTCTCCGACGGCCGCACTCACGCCGAACGCGTCGCCGAAGCGCTCGGCAACATGTTCATGGACATCACCTGCTCGCATTGCGGAAGCGACAAGGTGATCCGGGCCGGCGCCTGCGGCGTCTGCACCGAATGCGGCACGAGCCAGGGTTGTAGCTAACGGTTCAGCGGCCGCGCGATCCTTCGCCCTGATCAGATGTTTCGTAAAGAAAGCGCGCGGCTCGATAACATTCGGCCCTCCTCCGTCACGCGCTGAGCGATCGCGCGGCGGCGAAGTCCGACTAGGTTTGGTTTCTTACCGAGCGAATGCAGAGGTTGCTCGAACTATGCTTCCTCAAACCTGGGTCTTATCGGATCGAACGAGATGGGTTGCACCCGACGCACAGTGTATACGGCCGCGCAATCACGATGATCGTGCCCAGCGCGGACGACATGCAACTTTACCAGCCGACGCACAAGCTGGCGGGCAACCTCTAAGCCTAGCTGCCGTGCTCTTTGAGATCATTTGCGAACGGCGACAGCGATTCTGCACAGAGCGCGGCTCTGCTGCGACCGGCGTGACCAAAATTCAAATCACATCTCGATAGTTGGAAACGGCGCTGAAGCTGCGGCGTGCAGCGCGTGGAAAAACGGCCGCGGATTTCTCTGCTCAGTGCGAAAGGCGCTCGTTAGGCTGCGGCAACTTGCGCCCCCATATAGCAGCACGGCGGGAACCGACTCGCGAAACACTTCGGCCAAGACGAGGAAGAGAGCTATGCTTTCGGTCCCGGCTCATCGACGCGAACGATTCGTAACGCTCGCCCAGTCGCTTCCTCAATCTGCAAGAGCACGCCGCGGAGCCGCGCGTCGCCGTGCGCGACAGGAAATGTCGCGGGAAGATTGGAAATGAACCGGCCGATGATCGGTTCGATCTCCCGCCCGAGAATTGAACGCGCCGGTCCGCACATGCCGGCATCGCAAATGAAAGCGGTTCCGTTCTCGAAAATTTGTTCGTCGGCCGTTTGCACATGGGTGTGCGTACCGAGAACCGCGGAGACGCGGCCGTCGAGATAACGGCCGATTGCGATTTTCTCGCTCGTCGTTTCGCCATGTGCATCAACCACGATCACTGAGGTCTCCGCGCGCATCGTATTCACGGCGGCGTCGAGCACCGGGAATGGATTCTCCAGGATTGGCTGCATGAAGGTGCGCGCTTGGATATTGATCACGCCCACTTTTCCCTTCGGCGTCTCGAGAACGATCGCGCCCGCGCCCGGCGCGCCCGGCGGATAATTAAGCGGGCGCAGCAAGCGCGGCTCGCTGTCGATGAAAGGAAGAATCTCTTTGCGGTCCCAGATATGGTCGCCCGTGGTCACGACCGAGACGCCAGCGCGCAGAAGGTCGATCGTGATTTTAGGCGTGATCCCGCGGCCGGCGGCGGCATTTTCGCCGTTCACGATGATGAAATCGACCGCATGCTCCCGTTTCAATTCCGGCACGCGGGCGATGACCGCGTTGCGGCCCGACTCTCCGACCACGTCGCCGAGGAAAAGAATCGTGAGCATGGCGCTGATGATCGTATTAATCTCAAAAATCCCAAGCCGATGTTTCGTTATCGCCTGACGCGCGGGCTCGCGCTCCTGCTCCTTCTCAGCCCGCCGCTCGTCCACGCGGCGGATGAGGAAACGCCTAACGAGCCAGCGGTGAAGCTGAGCACGCTGGGACGCAAACCGGACTGGAGCGAACTGGAGCGTTTTCAGGGCACGATGACGCAAGATGAGTTCGCGCATCTGCTGAACGGAATTTACTGCCCGAAGGGCTTTGATCCCGATCTGATCGAGGTACAACCGGAGGCGGCTCGGATCCTGAGCGAGAACGGGTCGAAAATCTATTTCACCTTGCGCTTCGCCACGAGCGACACAGAAAAGCTCCCAACCACCCACACTTGGACAGCACCGAGCGCGCTTTCGGTAACAGACCCGACGAAGCCGCTGACCGGCTTCAATATCGCGCTCGATCCCGGGCACCTCGGCGGGAGGTGGGCGAAGATGGAGGAACGCTGGTTCAAGATCGGCGACGCGCCACCTGTAATGGAAGGCGACATGACGCTGAAAGTGGCGCAACTCCTCGCTCCGCGTCTCGAGTCGTTAGGCGCAAAAGTCACGCTCATCCGCGTCAAGACGGAACCAATCACGCCTTATCGCCCGTCGGATTTCACCGAGATCGCGCGCCAATTTCTGAAACGCACGGGCGTCGCCCAACCCCGGGAAGACTTCAACGGACCTTCCGATCCGGAGAAAGAGAAAAGCGTCAGTTGGCAGCGCGAGCTGCTCTTTTACCGCAACAGCGAAATCCGGCGGCGCGCCAGTCTCGTAAATTACCGGCTGCAGCCGGACCTCGTCCTCTGCCTCCATTTCAATGCCGAGCCGTGGGGCGATCCGAATCATCCGTCCCTCTCGGAAAACAACCATCTCCATTTGCTCGTCAACGGCTGCTACCTGCCGGCGGAGGTGGCGCTGGATGACGAGCGTTTCGAGATGATGCGTAAACTCCTGAGCCGCGCTTATCCGGAAGAATTGGAGATGGCCGAGACGCTCGCGAGCACAATGGCAAAAGCGACTGGACTGCCGCCCTATCACTACAAGACCGAGAACGTGACGCCGGTCGGCACGAGCGGCTACGTCTACGCGCGCAACCTGATGGCTACGCGACTCTATCATTGCCCGACGATTTACCTCGAGCCCTACGTCATGAACAGCCGGACGGTGTTCGTTAGGGCGAAAGCCGGCGATTACGAAGGGATGCGAAAAGTTGCAGGGAAAATGCGCCCGAGCATTTATCGGGAGTATGCCGACAGCGTGGTCGCTGGCCTGCTCGCATATTTCAAAAAAGTGCGGCCGTAAACTCTCGGCTTGATAAGCCGATCTACAGCTGGTCGACGGCGGCCCGCAGATCCTCGATCGTCACCTCAGTTGAAACGCTGGCCCGGCCGATCGCATGTGCGACGACAAACCGGATTCGGCCATTCTCGAACTTTTTGTCGCGCGGCAGGGAAGCAAAAATTTTCTCGCGCGGAAAATCGGCCGGGAGTTTGACCGGAAGCTGGCGTGTCTCCAGTGCGGCCGCGATTTTCTCCACTTCGCCTAACGATAAGCCGGCGCGGCGAGCCGATACATGCGCCGCCACCACCATCCCGAGGCTGATCGCTTCGCCGTGCAAGATGTTGCCGTAGCCGGCTGCGTGCTCGATCGCGTGGCCGACGGTATGGCCGAAATTCAAGAGCGAACGCGCGCCGGTTTCCTCTCGTTCGTCTATCGCCACGATCTCGGCCTTGAGGGCGAGGTTGCGGGCGACAAAGTCTTGCGGTTTGCGACGATCAACCGCCGGGATCATGGCAAGAAGTTCGGGGTCGCGGATGATTCCGTGTTTGATCGCCTCGGCGAAACCTTCGTTCCAGATGCGCTCTGGCAGCGTCAGCAAGGTGTCGGTGTCAGCCAAAACCAAAGAGGGATGATGGAATGCGCCGATCAGATTTTTTCCTGCGCTGGAATTGACGCCGGTCTTCCCGCCGATGCAGCTATCGACCTGCGCGAGCAAAGTCGTTGGAATCGAAATGTATGGAATGCCGCGGTGATAGATGGCCGCGACGAATCCAGCCAGGTCGCTAACGACACCGCCGCCTAACGAGACGACGAAAGAAGTGCGATCGAGCGCGGCCGCGCCCATGCGTTCACAGAGCGCTCCGGCTTCTCCGAACGATTTTGCCGCTTCTCCCGCCTCGATCGTGATCAGATCTGGCGCATAGCCGGAGCGCTGCAGACTTTCGTTGACGATGCCGGCGAAAAGCGGGGCGACCTGGTCGTCCGAGATGACCGCGCAACGAGGGCCAACTAATAGTGGCCTAACGAGTCTTCCAGTTTCCTGAAGAAGCCCGGAACCAATCAGGACCTCATAGCGCCGCTGGCCGGACCGGACTTCAATGCTTTTCACGGCGGATTGCCGTGTCCGGCCGGATCCCAGCGGTAATTGGCGTCGGCCTCGGGATTTCCCGCGTCCTGGTCGAGGACGAAGTCGCTCCAAGTCAATATCCCGACGTGCAGGTCGCCGTAGAGCGCATCGATCCGAGTTCGCTTGTTTTGTGTGCCGCCGGTCGGTGCGCCGCCCGGAAAGCTACTGTCTTTGAGCACTGTCACCCCGATTGCGGGCGTGCCAGTGAAGGCGACGATGGTGCCGCGACTCTGGGCCGGTGCCATCAGGATGAAGGCCGTCGGCCGCACGATCTTATCCGTGGCTAAGCCGAGTGAGTTGATATTCATTCCGTAGCTAATTGGTGCGGTGGCGTCGTCTTCAGACGGCGTGCGCTGATCGAAGGGCGATTCAAAAATCTTCCATGCCGGCAAATATTTCGGATGCAGAGAAGTCATCCAAATGCCGGCCGGGAGAACGCTCTCGTTGTCATTTAGATACGTCTGTAAGCCGATCCCAAGCTGGCGAAGGTTGTTCAAATCCTGCGTGATTCGGGCGCGTTCCTGGACGCTGCTAAAAACTGGGAAAGCAATGCCGGCCAGAACGGCGATGATCGTGATCACAACCAGGAGCTCGATGAGGGTGAATCCGTGCGGCGTTCTTTCCATGTGGGATTTCTGGCGGCGCACCGTATCATCCTGCCTCCCTTTTGGGTAAGCGAAATCGCGCGTGAAGCAAAGCTTGCCCCACCACACCCGCCTCGTGTAATTTGCCGTCATGCCTGATCCAGCCGATCCGATTGATCCTGTGGCGCCGCCGCCCCCTCCGATCGGCGATCCCAATCCAACGATGCGTCCGACCTCGACCGGTCTGCCATCGAATGTCGCCGCGGCCCTGGCGTGTTTCCCGCTCGTCGGCGGCATCATCTTTTATATTCTCGAGAAACGAGATGGTTTCGTGCGCTTCTATGCGATGCAATCGATCATCTTCGGCGTGGCGTGGATTCTTTTCAGCATCGTCTGGAATATTCTCTATGCGATCCTCGTGCACATCCCGGCGATTGGCGTGATCTTCGCGTTTCTGCTCTGGCTGATCTGGGCGGCGGTGAACGTCGCTCTCGTCATCGTGCTCATCATCGCGATCGTGAAAGCCTTCAGCGGCGTGCGCTGGGACATTCCATGGGTCGGACCGATGGCGCGCAAGCAGACGGAAGCGACCCTCCTTTAGGAGGTCGTCGGACGCGCCTTCGGCAGGCGCGACATTCGTTAGGCCGCGCTGAGCAGCTTCACCACCCCTTGGTTAAGGATCAGCTCGTGATCGAGCTGGCTGGTGACGATTTGTAGGTTCGCCTTCAGGCAGGCTTCGAGTCCCGCGACCAGCTGGTCCGTTTGGAACCGTCCCGCCTGCATGGCGGCGATGCCTAACGGATAAACGTTGAGCGAACCATCTTTCTTCCGCGGCAGATGCGCCGTCGCTGCGGCAGGCAGGCGGTTCAGGCTCGAGATGAATGAGAACGGCGCGCCCGGCCGCGGAAGGCGGTGACGCCGCATCAGATCCTTCGCCAGCAGAAGATTTCGGACCGTCGGGATGATCGCGACGAGCAGGATCCCGATCGCCGATTGACCCTGGTCGAGGAGCCGCCTAACGAGTGCGAGCGCCCGCTCCAGATCGCGCGCCGCGAGCGCGTTTCCGAGCTCGAATACGACGCCGCTGCGCGAGATGGGCACGATTTTGCGGACGGTTTCCAAAGTGACCCGTCGATCCTTTTCGCCGAGGAAAAGATCAAGCTTCTCGAGCTCGTTCTGGGTCGTGCGCCGCTCGCCGCCGGTGAGGAGGACGAAGAGATCGAGCGCCTCCTCTTCGAAGCGCAGTTGTCGCTCGCGCCCTAACGACTGGACAAGATCAAGCGCCTCTTCTTCCCATCCGCTGCGGCTGGCGTCGAGCTTGTCGAAAATCTGGAGATTGGCCCGCTGCGCGAGCGCTTTGTAAAAGGAACGTCTCTTGTCCACCTCCGTGGCGCTAAGGAGAAACGTAACATCTTCGCCGAGGTTGCCCTCCAAGGCGGCGCTCAATTCCTCGAGCGCGTCCTGAACCGCGGCCGCTCCGCCGAGTTTGCTGTCGTCAAGAAAATTGGCATTCTTCAACCAGACAAGTTTGCCGCCGCCAAAAAAAGGAAGGGTTTGCAATGCCTCGATTGCACCACGGATCCGGAGCGCGGCCTGCTCGGCGTTATCGGCCCACGCGTCGATCACTTCCACCCCGAAGCCACCTGCATCCGCCGGCGCAAGTTCCGCGGCCAGATCAGCCGCGGCGGTTTTCACCGCACTCTCATCCGAGCCGAGGACGGCATGGATCTTGGTGGCTTTACGAGCGACTTTAGTTTTCATCTCTCAGCGTAGCCACAATCTGACACGATCTCGGATTTTATCGCGGCAA
>DASXDC010000206.1:0-1599 GCA_036490855.1 Chthoniobacterales bacterium | reverse complement strand
GCGGATAGCTCAACCCTTCGCCTTCGTAGAGCCAGCTCTTGTGGTCGTAAGCGCGCTTCTCCTCATTCCAGCCGGAGAAATAACCGCTCGGTTCTTCACCGCTGTCGCGAAATTCCGGCCGCAGAATGCAGGAAGCGTTCGTGTAGTGGACGACGTATTCGCGAAAGAAGAGATCGTTCTCGAGGACGTGTCGGATGATTCCGCCAAGAAACGCGATGTCGGTCCCGGCGCGGATCGGCACCCAGATATCGGCGAGCGCGCTCGTGCGCGAAAAACGCGGGTCGACGTGGATAATGGTGGCGCCGTTTTCCTTCGCTTTCATCACCCAGCGAAAACCGACCGGATGCGCCTCCGCCATCGACGAGCCTTCGATCAGGATGCAGTCAGAGCGCGCCAAATCTTGTTGCGCGGTCGTGGCTCCGCCCCGGCCGAAGGAGGTGCCCAGACCGGGCACCGTGCTGCTATGTCATATCCGGGCCTGGTTCGACACGCACACCATGCCCAGGCCTCCGGTAAAAAGTTTCTTGATCAGGTAATTTTCTTCGTTGTCCAGAGTGGCGCCGCCGAGATGGCAGATGCCTTCGGTGTGATTGACGACCGAGCCGTTCTTTTCCTTGATGAAGGTGCGCTTGCGCGATTCCCAGACGCGGTCGGCCACCATCTCCATCGCGCGATCGAGCGAGAGCTCGCTCCACGCCTTGGCGCGCGGCGCGCGATATTTCACCTTCAGCTGGCGGTTTGAGTGCGTGAGGAGCTGATAAGAGGCCGCGCCTTTCGGGCAAAGATTTCCCTGCGAAATCGGCGATTCCGGATCGCCCTCGATCGCGACCAGCTTGTTGTCCTTGTGAAAAATGAGCTGGCCGCAACCGACGCCGCAGTAGGGACAAATGGAGCGCACGACTTTCGCATCATCGATTCGCGCATGTGTCGCGCGGGTTTTCTCCGACATCGCTTCGAGGCCGGTGCCGTCTTTGCGCTCGACGAACTGGCGGATGAGCGGCCATTCGAAGAAAAGATCGACCAGAGACGTCATCGTGAATTGATCGCACCAAGATGAACAACTGGCCGCGTGTCATTCAATCTCGAAAGCAATCGGAACCGTCAGGCGGAGGGAAGCAAAATGGCGGACCTCGTGCTAGTTCGGCGCGAAATGTCGCTCGCTCGTTACAAAAGCGTTCGCAAGTTGGCGCGCGGCTGCGACTTCGCCCAAGGATTCTTCGACCGAGAAAGCACAGTCGCCAGCCCCGGCTTTAGTCGCTGGCTGGTCCGCCCGCTGCGCTCGCGGGGCACTAAGCGATTGGGCAAGTTTACGCCTTCAGCGTTTTCAAATTGCCGCTGACGAAAGTGATCGGCAGCACAGTGTCTGCGCCTAACGACTGAACGCAGCCGCAGCTCGTCTGGATTTTCAGCATCGCTATTCTCTTCCTCGGAGCCTCGGCCGCGGTTTTTGGCCGCTGGGTCGAGCGCGTCTGGCTGGGGGTGGGTGTGCCTCTGATCTGGGGCATCTGCAAGACCCTCCTGAAGCTGCCTGCGCTTTTCGTTAGGCAGGAAGTTCGCTAGGGCCCAGTCGGTCGCTTCAGGCCGAAAGCCTGGCGTCGG
>DASXDC010000205.1:0-4279 GCA_036490855.1 Chthoniobacterales bacterium | reverse complement strand
CAGCTTCTTTGGCGTGATCTTGCCCTGGATGGCGAGCAACACGCCTAACGAATCGTCGAAGTAAAAGGTCCGCCGCCAAAAATCCCAGGTCACTTCGCGGAGCAGATCGCGCTCGTCTGTGACCAGCGCGGCGTCGAAGAGCGTGCCGGTCTCGAAGGCCTGTTCCGCCAGCACCCGCTGGCAAAAACCATGGATGGTGTAGATCGGCGCCTCGTCGAAACTGGCCAGCGCGTCCTTCAGCCGTGCGCAGGCGGCGCGATGATCGGGATATTTTTCCAGCACCTGGCGGAGCAGCTCGTTCTCAGATTTTCCGCTCTCGAAGGCGCGGAGCGCGTCTCGCAGCAGGTCGCGGATGCGGCCGCGCAACTCGGCTGTCGCCAGCTCCGTGAACGTGGTGACTAGAATCTCGTCGATCGTTAGGCCAGCGCGTTCCAGAAGCAGCCGCAGGACGAGCCCTGCGATGGTGAATGTTTTGCCCGTGCCGGCGCTTGCTTCGATCAGGAGCCGGCCGGTGCCGATCTCAGTTTCGAGGAGGGAGAAATCTTTCACGCTTCCTCCTTCGTCATGACCGCGAGAGCGGGCTCGAAAATCGCCATCGCAATATCTTGAAATTCCTGCCCGAGCGGGTCCGCGACATTGCGAAAAGCGAGATCGAAATAGTCGTCTTCTCGTTCCGGTCCCAAACCGAAATCGTTGTCGCGCGCTTGCGGCGAATCCCCCCAGGCCTTTTCCGCTTTTTCGAGTGGAGAAGATCCTCTGGTTGGATGGACCGTCCGTTCCGCGAAAGCATACGAGCTCCGGGGAAAAAAGGGCAGCGGCTCACAAAGGCCGCGCCAGTAGAAATCGAGCAGCTCGGCGAGGAGCGTCCGCGGATCCTCGAGCGGCGGCGCGAAACATTCGACGACCGGCTGCTTTTCCTTCGTCGCCGTGATGAGGATCGACTCGGTCGGGCTGACGCAATTCACCATGAGGTGATCGATCCAGGCGCCGAGCAGGTCTTTCGGTTTCCGCGTCGTTAGGCGCTGACGCAGCAGCCGCCCATCGAAGAGGCTGTCGATTCGGGCGCTGATCTCGAATCGGCCGATGGTAAGCTGCAACTGCTCCGGCTCCGCGCGGTTCCGGGCTTTTTGCCTAACGACTTCGGCGAAGAGACGCGCGTTGGCCGAGAGCTCGCGCAGATGCGAATCGCCCGCCCGACCCGGCGGGAGCGCCCCGCCCGCGCGCGCCACCGGAAAAAACGGCTCAAATTCCTCGCCGGCGAGTGCACAATTCAAGAAGCCCTGTTCCAACAAGTATTTGGGGAGCCCACCCGGTTCCAGCGGCTCCGCTTCCTCGAGCAGCGAATCAAGCCGGGGGATGCGCAGGCCGAGTCGCTCGCGGATGAGAAACTTCGCCGGATTGCCGAAAAAGGAGAGGAGCCTGGCGTTATCGAGCTGCCGCCACTCCGCCTCGGGCTCGCCGATTTTTTCGAGCAGGAATGGCGCCGGAAGAGTTCGTTCTTCGGACGCCGTTTCGCTCGCGAGGCAGTTCTCCGCCGAGTAACTGAAGAGGCCGTCGCTACCGCTGAAATATTTTGGACTAAAAGGCTGCAGCGGATGCTCGGTGACAGCGGCGCCAGTGTAGTCGAGCAGCTCGCTCACGAGCACGCTGGGCGGGAGCGAGTTGTTGTCGCGGATGGAGCGGCCGACGTAGCTGACGTAGAGGACGTCGCGGGCGGAGAGGAGCGCTTCGAGAAAGAGATAGCGATCGTCGTCACGGGTGGAGCGATCGCCGGGGCGCGGGTTTTGCGCAATCAAGTTGAAGCCTGGGGCGCGATCGTGACGCGGGTAGGCGGTGCCATTCATCCCGACGAGACAGACGACGCGAAAAGGCACCGTCCGCATCGGTTTGAGCGCGCAGAAGGTGACGCGGCCGACGAGAAATCCGGAGCCGCTCTCGCTGTTCTCGAGTGCCTGCTCGAGGTGCGCGAGGAGGACATCGAGCGGGATTTTGTCGGCGAATCCCGAGAGCGCGGCCGTCTCGCCTAACGAATCGAGAACGCGCCGCAATCGGTGCAGTTCTGGTTCCCGTTCGTCGTCCGCAGGAAAAAAAAGCAGTGCGATCTGGCGGAGTGTTTCCTGCCATTCAATCAAAGTGCGCGGATGTCGGAGAGCGCGCGCGGTGGTGAAGAGCGTCTCGGCGAATTCCGCGAAATGCCCCAGCGTCTCGGCCAGATTTCCTTCCACTTCGTCGTAGGCGAGAACGCCTTCAAAAAGCCGTTTGCCGTTTGCCGGGCCGGCGTACCCAAGCAGGAGTCGATCGAGTCCTGCCCGCCAGCTATTTTCGCCAAACTCGGGCAGGCCTAGCTCCGCACGGTGAGCCGCATCGATGCCCCAGCGAATTCCGGTTTTGGCGATCCACCTGCGGATGATCTCGAGGTCGGGCTCGACCAGATCGAATTTCCGCAGGAGCGGGACTGACTCGAGAATGTTCAGCACGCTGCTGGCAGCGAAGCGGGTGCTGGTGGATTCGAGGATGCGGAGAAATGTATCGATGACACCGCTCTCCGCTCGCACGCTGCGATCGGCGATGCTGAAGGGGATCCGCAGGTCCTCCGGCACGGTGTCGAAGACAGCTTCAACGAAGGGCGCGTAGGCGTTGATGTCAGGCGTCATGACGACGATCTCGTGTGGCTTGAGATCGCGGTGCTGCTCGAAGAGCGCGAGCAATTGATCATGCAGCACTTCCATTTCGCGCATCGGACTGTGGCAGGAGTGGAATTGGAGGGAACAATCGCCCGCGGCGAGAGGCCGTTTTGGGTCGGCGGTCGGATCGTGCAGCTCAAGAATGTCGCGCTGGATTTGCGCCAGCATCGTCTGGCCGGCGGGCGCTTCGAACCGCTCGCGTTCCTCGCTCGGATTGAGCCCGGTAATGGTGTCGAGAAATTCGCGTCCCAGTTTGCCTAACGACGCCAGGAGTGGATTCCCGCGCTCGAAATTCAGATCGAGCTGCGCTCTCTCGTTCGTTTGGCGCCGGGCGCGCAACTCCTCGCGTTGCGAACGGATGTCGCTCCACCAGTGCGCCGTCGGGCGCACCATGAAAAGATGAAGGCAGCAATGGCGCGCCAATTCCTGGAGAAACTGGACATAAAATTCCGGCAGGCTCGAAATACCAAAAAGAGTGATCCGCTCCGGCAGCTGCCCCTCGCCATTGCCTAACGAAGCGACAAATTCGCGGACCAAAGCTGGCGGATGCAGGCCCGGCGCGGAGCGGGTCAGCTCGCGCCAGAGGGTCGCCTGCCAGTCTTTCTCCGCACCCTTTTCCCATTCCAGGATCATCCGCGGACGAAAGGCGAGATACTGGTCGAACGACGTCGCGATTTTGCCCGCGAGCTGAAATAGGCGCAGCTCTGGCCGGGGCTGTTCGAGATAACGACGCAGCTCCCCGAACGCGTGCAGGTGGAGGAGCGCCGGGAGCAGATGCATGATTCTCCAAGTGAGATCCTCGCGGCTGAAGAAACGCGCGGCGGCGCGACCGGGGAGCGCCTGCTCGAGAACGCCGGAGACGAAACGCTCCGGAAACGAAAACGCGATGTTGGCGCAGATACCCTGACGAATGGCGAGTTGCTGGGTGAGCCAGCGCTCCATCCCGAGGCTTTGCACGACGACGATTTCGGGTCGAAGTGCGCTTCCGATTCGAACCCGCAGCACGGTCGCGAGTTCGTCAGCCAGCCGCTCCAGGCGGTTGCTGGTGTAAAGATAAAGCCCTGGGTTCCCGTTCACGCCGCGCACATTAACACAACGGCTCGGACAAAAGCTGTCCGACCGACTAAAAACTTTCGGATCAGGAAATGACGAAAGCCCTTGTGGCACTTGCGGAGGGCCATTACCTGTCGGACATGACACGTCCGGCAGGCGGCAAGCCATCACGGCGAAGCGGTCGGCCGACGCCGCGGCGAGCTGCCGGCGAGCAGTACTCCCGCCCGCCACTTGCACGAATGTTGCAACTGCATTCCCAGCTCCTGGCGCGGAAATTTCCCAACTGCCGCAAACTGGCGGAGGAACTCGAGGTCTCCTCAAAGACGATCCAGCGCGACATCGAGTTCATGCGCGACCGGCTCGGGTTGCCGATCGAATACGACCAACTCCACTTCGGCTTCGTCTACACCGAGCCGGTGACAAGCTTTCCCAACATTCAGGTGAGCGAAGGGGAAATCGTTGCGCTTTTCGTCGCACAGAAGGCGCTCCATCAATACCAGGGAACGCCGTTTGAAGCGCCCTTGCGGGCAGCTTTCCAAAAG